>JAGQQC010000183.1 GCA_020426395.1 Planctomycetaceae bacterium | reverse complement strand
GACAAGACCTGGATGTCGACTTATCAGGAAACGTCTTCATCACTGGCGAGTATTACGGAACGGTTGACTTTAATAGCGGGGCAGGTGTCTACAACCTGACCAGTGGCAGCATGCGGGCTGCCTATGTCCTTAAACTTACTTCCAACGGGAATTTCACCTGGGCAAGACAGGTGGAGAACTCTAATGGCACATCCGACGGTATCGCCCTGGCTGCCACTGATTCGGGCGAAGTTTACATCGCTGGAAAATTTACGAATACCGTTGATCTGAACCCAGGCACTGGAACGTACTATGTGAACAGCGCGGGAGGATTTGATGTTTTCATCCTGAAGCTCAACTCCAATGGTAGTTTTGTCTGGGGAAAACGGATCGGTGGATCGACTGGTGATCAAATAATGGCAATTGATACCGACTCTTCAGATAGCGTCTACCTCACTGGCCAATTTGATGGAACCCTTGATTTTGATCCAAGTCCAGAAGTGGCTGAGAGGGAAAGTCAAGGTGACGGAGACATCTACATCAACAAGCTCGACTCCAGTGGAAATTACGTCTGGACAAAAAGCGGAGGTGGAATGCACAGCGACTCCACTGAAGATATTGTTGTCAATTCCTGGGGTGATGTTTATGTCACTGGAGTCGTCAAAGGCGTTTTGCGTTTTGAAGACATAAATGGCGAGTACGACTATTTCAATACCGGCGATGAATTAAATGCCATTATCTGGAAATCTTCCATTCCCTTCCATGAATTGGCAGTCTCAGGCGTTGGTGCTGAGTATACCGTTCAGGAAAACGGAACAGTGCAGTTGGACGCATCCACTTCTTCCCACCCGATCGTAAATACCGAATCACTCGTTTATCTCTGGGATTTTGATGGTGATCTGATCTTTGGGGAAACAGGCGCAGATGCTCCCTGGGGTGATGAAATCGGTATCCAACCAACATTTAAGGCGAACGGGATCCCCGCGGGCTCCACCATTGGCGTTTCGCTTAAGGTCGGTACTTCACAAGGAATTTTTGATGGTGCCTTCACCCAAGTGAAAGTGACTGAAGCCCCGAACGTTCTCCCCTATATTCAGGACTTCGAATCAGGATTACCCTTCAGTCTCACATACAGCAAACCGGCAAATGCTTCCATTGCAACGGAGGTGGATAACCATCGTTTGCAGTTCAATAACTCGAACTTCACCGGTCTCAGTACAGCGACAATTGAGAAACCAGCTCCACTCACAAATACGTTCGAATTGTCCGCCGAAGTGAAATCGATGAATGGAGCCAATCGTTGGCTCGATGGTTTTTTGATTTTTGATTACAAGAACGAAAACAATTTCAAATATGCCGGTTTTTTCACCGGGCATAATCAATGGATCATCGGCCACTACGAAGGGGATTTCAACAATCGCCTGGCCCAGGTCGATTGGGATGATTCAGGGCGGACAATCAATACCAATACCGTTTACACCCTGCATGTGCGCGTGGACGGGGTCACAGTTTATCTTTCCGTCGATGGAGAATTCATTACGCAAGCCAACTTTGGTGGGGCTCTCGCCGCAGGTAAAGTTGGGATGGCATCTCAAAACGCGGTCACTCGTTTTGACAATTTCATTCTTGATGAAAAAGTGGACCCGGGCGCTCCGACCGACTTGCCTTACGTCGAAAACTTTGATGACAACGTAGCGGACCGGCTGAAATATATCGGCACAAACCGATGGGGGATCTACCAGGATTCCGGGGACAAATCGCTGATCTTTAACGGACGCAACTCGTATGGGTTGGGGGTTGCTTACCTGGATACTGATTATCCGCTGCCCAATGCCTATGAGATCGTTGCCAAGGTTTCCTCTTTATCGACTTCCAACGTCTGGTATGACGGATTTCTTGTGTTCGATTACAAGGGGCCCAACAACTTCAAATACGCAGGACTGTTCACGGGGCAAAATGAATGGGTCATCGGACACTACCAGGGAAATTGGTCCCAACGAGTCGCTCAGTTTGATGTGGATGATATTGGAGGATCGATCAACGCCGATCAGGAATATACGCTTTACCTCAAAGTGAATGGGGATCACGTCGACTTATTCGTCGATGGGATCAAGAGAGTCTCCGCCACCTTTACAACTGGAATTCATAACGGCTCCGCCGGTGTGGCTGCCTACAATGCCTGGACCGCATTTGACGACCTGCAAATTGCGAAATCTGTTTCTTATGGCAAACCAGTTGATCTACCATACAGCGAAGACTTCAACGACAACAGCGCGGATAGCCTCTACTACAGTCGACCGAACTACTGGAAAGTCGTTGCCCCGGGCGGCGAAAAACTGCTGCGAACGAACACATCTTACAACGATCTACTCTCCGTTGCCCACGTCCCAATTAATCCCGAGACAACTCCTGAGAATTTCAATATCTCAGCCGACATTCGTTCCAACAATGTGAGCACTGGCTGGAAAAACGGTTTTATTATCTTCGACTATAAACACGAAAACGATTTCAAGTACGCCGGTTTCTTCACTGGGCAAAATGAATGGATAATCGGTCACTATCAGGGGGACTGGAACAACCGCCTGGCGGTTGTCGACTGGGACAACCAAAGTCGTACGATCAAAACCAACCAGTGGTACACTCTCAATATCGAGATTGAAGGCTCCACGGCTCGGTTGAATGTCGATGGCGAATTCATTACCTCTGCCAATTTCGGAGTCCCCCTGAATCAGGGCGCAGTCGGTCTGGCTGCGGACAAAGCCTTCACCTGGTTCGATAATTTCCAGGTTGTCACACCAATCAGCAGCCCTTACTTCAATTCGAACGATCTGCTGTTTGCCAGTTGGCAAGACGAATCAGACATATTTCTGTTTTAAGAAACTGACCACAGAACTTCAGATAGTGGAGTAGGCTGAAGCTGGGTAACCGGAGTTTATTCCATGGAGGGGAGTCAACTCAGTTTTATTTCTTCCGGCAGGGTCGGACAGGCTCCTTGCTGAGAGCAGACAAAAGCAGCAACCTGGTTGGCAAAAGTATTGACCTCGGCGAGAGAGCGACCTTTCAGAAGTCCCGTACAGAGGGCAGCCGTGAACGAATCACCCGCCCCGACGGAATCGACGGCGGTCACCTTGAAGCCAGACGTTTCATTGATTTCGTCTGCACTGGAAAGAATACTCCCTTCGCTGCCACGTGTGTATGCGATGAGCTTCAATCTAAACGTGTTTCGAAGTGCCGACAATTGCTCGGTTACAGATCCGGAGAGATTAAAGTATTCCGCGAGAACCGGCAGTTCCTCATCGCTTAGTTTCAATATCGTGGCAAGCTTGAGCGATTCCTCTACGATTTCTTTGGAGTAGAACGGTTTACGCAGGTTGACATCAAATATTTTGAGAGATTGTTCTGGCATCTCATGCAAAAAATGGCGAATCGTTTCACGCGATTCACTAGATCGCTGAGCAAGAGAACCAAAACAAGCCGCATCCAAAGACCGAGCAAGCGTTTTCCATTCTGAGGTGAAGGAGAGATGATCCCACGCGACATCTTCAATGATTTCATAAGAGGGTTTCCCATTTTCATCGAGCGTCACTTGCACACGACCAGTAGGGTAGGTTGCGTTCGTTTGCACAAACTCGGTGCTCACCCCACGTTGTTCAAGCTCCGTGCGAGTCTGTTGTCCAAGTTCATCATTTCCGACACAACTAACCGGAAAGGCATCTCCTCCCAACTGATTGCAATGACAGGCAAAATTCGACGGGGCGCCCCCGAGACGCGCGCCATCAGGAAAGACATCCCAGAGAATCTCTCCGAGTCCCACAATTTTTGGAGCTGAATTCATCATAATCTCTTTGGATGATTTCCACCTCAACTCTATTGAGCAAAAGAGCGTAGTGAAGTCATCCTGTTAAATGCTGAACAGATCAACCATCTGGCAGTTCCAGTCGTCTCGATTAACTGCTCTTCAAATTAGTATTCCGGTCTTAAGTTACCAGTTTAGTTGGATCGACTCACGATTTCCAATCGTCATCTGTACCCCGTCCACCTGAAAGAGGAACCTATGAGAAGAAGAGCATTAGAATTTTTACCCAGAAACCAATGAACGACTTCGGATTCTTTTTCTATAAAGAAGTCCTGAATTCACAATTATCGGTGTTGATATGCTGATCAGGTTTCCATAATGATAAATAAGAGTATTTACGCTCCCCCAGAGGTTCCCGGGCCAGTAACTTCGACCACGTCAGCTTGAACAAGCTGGAAAACTTCTCTCACACCTATTCTGGTTATGGAAGACAATATGTTCTTGTCACGGCTCTTTGCGCTTTTCGCCTCCTTCTTTGCTTCTTCGAAACGATTTACCAAGCGAACATCTCACACCACGCCCGCTGCAAACTGGTCCTCCGAAACATTGGAAACCAGGGTGATGCTCTCTGCTTCCGGGATCACAATCGATGGTGATTTCAGCGACTGGGCGAATGTCACTAGTTATACCGACCCAGCGGATGACCAACACGACACCGATCACGATCAACAATCGGATACCCCCAGTTACGTTGATCATCCCGATGTCGACTTACTCGAATACAAAGTCACTCACGACGAAGAGAATTTTTATTTCTACTTCAAAGCAACCGGAGAAATTGGAGCCACACAGCAGGAAAATCTCTCTCAAGGACTGCGAGCGGGAAGGTATTATGTCATCGTCACGATTGATATTGATAACGATGACAGTACGGGATACTGGTTACACGAAGGAGGATATTTCCCGACCACTGACGGCTATGATATGAATGCCGAACTGGAATTTTACAATGGTTCCATCAACACGGGGCATTACCTGCTCCACGCCGCTCTGAATAATACCGAACTGGAACAGGATTTTGCCGACCAGTCAAACGACGGGTACGTCTGGGGCGGTTCGCAGACACAAGGACCTTTTGATCCCGGTTTCGTTGAACTCAAGTCGGGTGATTATGACCACTATACTCAATGGGTTTATAAAAATAACGATCCCGCGAATGGAGGAAACGACTCGGTCACCTTCGTCCAAGACAAAGGACCGGTTGTCCCTGGGATTATTCAGTTCGCACAATCTGTCGATGGTACCGAACTGGAAATGATCGCTCCTTTCAAAGGTTTCCTGGTTGATGAGTTTGACAATCCCATTGTTCAACTAGGTCAGACGGTTGATATTTCCTTTTCACTGGAAGCCAGCGGAGAATTAAGTAACGAAGTCTCCCCCAGTAAACCCAATGGCGAATGGGCCTCCGATACAGGGAACCCCATTAACGGTTACGTATTAACCACTCCCAAAGATTACGGCGATGCCCCCGATTCCTATTCCACCCTTGCAGCGAGTGGTGGAGCAAGTCATCTCAGCTCCAGTCTCTACCTGGGGACAGGTGTGGATACCGAGCTGGATGGTCAACCGGGTTCGATGGCCACGCTCGACACGCTCGACGATGGAGTCGCATCAATTTCCGCATTAACGGTGGGACAGAATGTCGCAGGAACATTTACTTCCTCCGGTTCCGGCTTTTTGAATGCCTGGATGGATTACAACCAGGATGGTGATTTCAATGATCCGGGAGAACAATTCTTTACCGACGAGGCCGTTGTCGCTGGTAGTAATAATCTTAATTTCACCATTCCCGCCACCGCCCTGACTGGGCAAACTTATGCCCGCCTGCGGTTAAGCTCTCAATCGGGCCTCTCCTATAACGGAGCCGCTCCTGATGGAGAAGTGGAAGACTATTACGTCACCATTGGTGCCGCCGACGCCGATTTATCGATCACAAAATCTTCGACTCCCGAATCCGTCGCTCAAGGTGAAGCGGTCAGCTACACCGTGACGGTAACGAACAACGGTCCTGATAATGTCACCGGCGCGACAGTCACCGACACCTTCAGTGACCAGTTAGAAAATGTCACCTGGACGGCAGTGCTCTCCGGCGGAGCGAGTGGAAACACGAGCGGTTCCAGCGATATTAACGAACTGGTCGATCTCCCGAATGGAGCCACCGTAACCTATACCGTCTCGGGGAATGTAAAATCAAACGCCAAATTATTCGTAATGAATAAAGCAAGCGTCACTGCCCCGGCAACGGTGACCGACTCCGACTTAACCAACAACAGTGATTACGACATTGATGTTATCACTGTCACCACTATCACCAGCCCGGGAGAATTCGTCGAGGGAAATATTGCCCCCGGAGTGAATGACGGAGACTTTGTCAAAGAAGTCGCATTTGGAGACTTGGACGGGGATGGTGATGAGGATGCCGTCTTCGCCTTTGTCGATGGTGGTCACCAGATCTGGTTTTTCGATCAAAATGCGGGCATCCTGGTTAACTCGGGACAGGCACTCGCCATTGAGCCGGATCCACTCGGGGCGCATCATGCATTGGGAACAGAGATCGCTGATTTTAATAATGATGGGCATCTCGACATTCTCGTTCTGGTGAAATCAACACAGGCCGTCTATCTGAATGATGGCAGTGGAAATTTCAGTGAGCCTGGAATCGACATCACCGGAATCAGCAGCCTGGAAGCTTATGAAGTCGAGCTGGGCGACCTGGATGGGGATGGCGACATCGACGCGATTGTGGCGGATGACGACGGTTCTCATTTTGGAGGATCAGGGAACAGCCTGTTACTGTTCAATGATGGCACAGGCCATTTCCCTGTCATCACCTCCATGCCGACAGTTACTTCAGATGATGACACTTGGGACACAACGGTGGGCGACTTCAATGGAGATGGATCCATTGATATTGTGTTCGCGAATTTCAGCTCCGGCCAGGTGAGTGAACTCTGGTTTAATGATGGAGCCGGGAATTTCACGAAGGATAGCCAAAACTTCGGGGGTAAACGGCACTGGAATGTCGAAAAAGGAGACTTTGACAATGATGGCGATCTCGATTTGATGTTGGTCGTGAATAACGGCAATCCCGATTACGTCGAACTCTGGAATAATGATGGTGCGGGGAACTTCACTTATAGCGGCCAACGTACTTTCACCAATGAAAATGGGCAGGGGGGAGTCGAAGGAATTCAAATCGGCGACCTGGATGGCGATGGGGATCTGGATGCCTTCTTCTCCACCTTCGGAGTGGTCGGCACCATTCAAACCTGGAAGAACGATGGTACCGGAACATTCTCCACCGGATTTGTCTCCACGTTTATCACGCCTACGCCTCCCGACACCGCTGGAGGATGGCGATCTCGTTTAGGGGATGTTGATGGAGATGGTGACCTTGATGCCTTCGTCTTCGAAGGCTTTAACGAACAAGTCCATTACTTCGAGAATATCAACAACCCGCCTCCTTACTCGGAAGACTTCGAGGATGACGTGGCAGACGGTCTCGCTTTTGTCACACCCAGTCGCTGGGGAATCTATACAGACTCGGGCGACAAGTCGCTGATCTTCAATGGACGTGATTCCATTGGACTGGGGGCCGCGTACCTCGATACAGCAGCCCCGATGCCGGACCAGTACGAAATCGTCGCGAAAGTTTCCTCTTATTCGACGCCCAATGTCTGGTATGACGGTTTCCTCATTTTTGATTACCAGGGGCCAAACGATTTCAAATACGCCGGGATGTTTGTCGGTCAAAATCAATGGGTGATCGGACATTACCAGGGGAACTGGTCGAATCGGATCGCGCAGTACGACATGGACGACATCGGCGGTTCGATCAATGCCGATCAGGAATACACCCTCTTCGTCCGCATTGATGGCGATGACGTCGAATTCTTCGCCGATGGTATCAAGCGGGTCTCGGGTACGTTCACCAGCGGAATCCAGAACGGTACCGCCGGGGTGGCGTCTTACAATGGCTGGACCGGGTTTGATGATCTCGAAATCGCTCCGTCAGTCTCTTATGGCAAGCCAGTCGATATTCCGTTCGCGGAGGACTTCAACGACAACGTCGCGGATGACTTTTATTACAACCGCCCCAACTACTGGAAAGTGGTCAACCCGGGCGGACAACAGTTGCTGCGGGTGAATACTTCGTATAACGATTTACTGGCCGTCGCGCATGTCCCGTTGAATCCGGAAACAACCCCCACCGACTACAGCATCTCGGCGGATATCCGGTCGATCCCGACGGTTTCCGGTTTGGAAAACGGATTCATTATCTTTGACTATAAACATGATAATGACTTCAAATACGCCGGTTTCTTCGCTAACGAAAACGAGTGGATCATCGGGCATTATCAGGGAGACTGGAACAACCGCCTGGCCCAGGTCGACTGGGATGACACCAGCCGCACAATCAACACCCGACAGTGGTACACACTCAACGTGTTAATCCAGGACGACATCGTGCAACTGCGCGTCGATGACGAATTGATCACCCAGGCCGATTTCAACGTCCCCCTGAACCAGGGAGCCGCCGGCCTCGCCTCCGACACAGCCTTCAACTGGTTCGACAATTTCTCCATCGTAATCCCCCCCCCACTACCATCCCCCCTCGCAGCGCCAGGCGATCTGCTCTTCACGAACTGGAATGAGGAGTCGGATGAGTTGTTGATTTGAAGATTGGAGGAGTCAGGTT
>JAGQQC010000182.1 GCA_020426395.1 Planctomycetaceae bacterium | reverse complement strand
CCGATCATCGACGAAATCGTCGGAGAAACCTATGGTGTGATGGTCTATCAGGAACAGGTGATGCGGATTCTGAATCGCTTGGGCGGGATTGAACTTCCTTCTTCCTATCAATGCATTAAGGCGATCAGTAAGAAGAAACTGAAGATCATCGCCATGTACAAGGAGCAGTTCTTAAAAGGAGCGGTCGAAAAGGGGCTTCCCGAAGATAAAGCGAAAAACATTTTCGAAATGATCGAAAAGTTCGCCGGGTATGGTTTCAATAAGTCACACTCAACTGCCTACGGAGCCATCGCCTATCAGACCGCTTATCTTAAAGCCCATTACCCGGTGGAATTCATGGCGGCCTTGCTTTCTTGCGGCATGGAAAGTTCCGACCGGATTATGGAACACGTCGATGATGCCCGCCGCATGCAGCTCGAAGTGCAACCACCCGACGTCAATCGTTCCGATGTCGACTTCACCGTCGATGGAGACAAAATCATTTTTGGTATGGGGGCGATTAAAGGAGTTGGTGAATCGACAGTACAGGCGATTGTGCAGGAACGACATGAGAAAGGGCCTTTCCAACACATTTTTGATTTGACGGAACGAATCGATCCGAAATTACTCAATAAAAGTTCGCTGGAGATTTTAATTAAAGCGGGCGCACTCGATCAGCTTGGCGGAAATCGGGAACAAATGATGCTTGTGGTCGAACGGGCCGTTCAAGCATCAATTGCCCGTCAGAAAGATCGCCAGATGGGGCAGAAGTCTCTCTTTGGCGATGACAGCCCCGCGATGGGAGGCGAAGAGGAAAGCGTTGTGATGACGCTTCCCGAAGCACCCGACTGGACACATTCGCAAAAATTAGCTGGCGAGAAAGAAGTTTTCGGGTTCTACCTGACCTCGCATCCGCTGACAGAACGGCAAGCGGAAATCTCTCGTTATTCCACTCATACGATTCATGATGTGGGGGAGCTCGAAGATGGAGACGAAGTTGTCCTCGGCGGTATGATTTCCTCAATCAAACGGGCAACGACTAAAAAACCAAGCCGCAATGGGCACACGAAGTATGTCAACTTCGACTTTGAAGATCCAACCGGTGTCATCCGTTGCATCATGTGGCCGGAAGAGTTTTCTCGAATGGGTGAGAAAGTCGAACCGGAAGCGATTGTGTACGTTCGGGGAAAGGTTGATCGACGCAGTCGAGAACCGAACATCGTCGTTAACCGATTACTGACAGTTGAGGAAGCAGATAAAGAATACACTACACAAGTCGCCATCAAATTCCAGAATGGATTGCATACCCGGCAGGATATGGTTCGGGTGCGGGATATTCTGGATCGTTATCCAGGAAACACTGATGTCGTGTTGTTACTCGATTCTCAGAATGAGGAAGAGGAACGGATGCGGTACGTGATTTCGACGCCGGCAGCCTTGCGAGTGACTTGCAGCACGCGATTCCGAGAAGAGCTGGCTGAAGCGATCGGTCAGGCGAATTTTAGAATGCATGCCCCGGCGGTAAAACCACGACGGACACCAGTGTCGGTTGGTCGCTGAGCATCTCCCTGATTTCGCTTCAATTTCAAATACGACATATTGACTTTTCGAAGGGACTCCCCGAGAGTGAAGGAGCAGGTTTTTTTCTAACAGGGCGGTCAGCGAGGGGCACATGGTCATTCGTTTCCGATGTTATCACTGTCAGCACCTCTTCGGCATCGGGAACGAAGCGGCGGGTCAACATTTAGACTGTCCCTCCTGTGGACATACACTGCACATTCCCAAGCAAGATGGCTTTGCCGCTCCTGCCCGAACCCCGCATCCTGCCCGAAACAAACGTATTCTGGTTGCCTGTGAGACCTTGCGACAGACTCCTGAGCCTAAGGCGAAGCCCAAACACCCTTCAGGTCGAACTTCCCTGAAACGGGCTTTCCAAATTCTGTCAAAAGTAAAGCCGGGCGAGCTGCAGCCGGTAGTCAATTTAGAATCAAAGTCATTGCGAGCCACCTCGAGCATCCGCGAGAAAATCAAAACGGCTGCGAAGAATATCCTGCTTCTGTTGGTAGTAACTTCCCTCGGCTTCTATTGGGGGAGTTGGTCTGGAGCCAGAAACTCGGTGGAACCGGAACTGCCGGTTGTGAACGAAATCAAGATTCCGGAAAACTCCATCAAACCGGCGACTTCACCGGATTCAGTAACAGTGCAGATTTCCGGTCGAATTCGCTATCGAACGGAGTCAGGTCTATTTCAACCGAATGCCGGAGCGATTTTGCTCTTACTTCCCGAGTCGAGCCAGGGAGGAGAACGAATTCCGACAGGAAGCGTCGAGCATGCCGACCAAGAAGCCATGCTTAATGTTCTTCTGACCAAAGTACGGGCATTGGGGGGAATCATTGCCAGTACCGATTCCGCAGGGGAGTATTCTGTGAACCTCTCTGAACCGGGCGTTTACAATGCGGTCTTGCTTTCCGAGAAGCGGAATTTCAACGGTCCACAAGTGTTGGATGCCGAATGGGCTGCTTCATTGGAAAGTTATTTCACCAAACCAGAAGACCTGCTGGCCACTCGACGAATTTATGTGGAACGCATCGAAGTCAATGAACAAACCTCACAGGTTTTCGACATTGATCTCGAACGCTCCTGATCAGCTTCACTGACATTCGTCATAGAAATGGATTGTTGGCTCGGGATCCGTCGTGCGGAAGTTAATCCACGATAATTGCTTCAGTCGTGGTAGAAATGTCTTGAATGCCCGGTCGACCGCGTCGGTTTCACCCGTGACCAATTCATTCCACGATACGGGAGGAATCGATTTCAGCAGCCTTAACTCATCCAGTTCAAGCACGATTGTCAACCAGGCGGCAATGCTGTCGCTGGTCGCATCCCAGTTGTGGGGAAGTTCAAGATCATATCTTGGTTCCAGTTGTTTCAGCAGATCGCCTGGTAACAGAAAAGGAAGTTGCCGTTTCTGTTTGAGAACTTTGCACAGGTGATTGTAATAACTGACCCAACAGCTATTTTCAAAATCGAGCAGCAGTTCCGAGGCATTCACATTCATTGCCAGGAGAGCCATGTCATGGAAATAATAATCGGGGCCATTCGTTTCCCGTTGCATCTCGCGAACTTCATTTGCCCGTGCTCCACCCCCTACCAGGATGAGCGCGAACTCATCCTGACCCCGGGATTCCAATAGGACTTTCAACCGAGTGGACAGCGTCGGATCGATGAGCAGACTGCCTCCGATCTTGTATAGCACTGTTTTCATGTCACCGGACGAATAAGGGGACCACTTCATGTCCCGGAATGGAAATCGAGGACTTCGCCGCAGTTGGTTCGTCGTAGGTCTCCGCAGCGTCCGCTTCAATGCCTGTCCCACACATCGTAAAGGGAACGTAACCGTGACTGTGTGTTTTCGTACGGAGGAATGTGGGATGATCGGGAGAGACGAGCAATCGGTATTCTCCCTGTGACTTCAAGTACTCGTGAACGGGTCCGACGATTTCCCGGTCAATTGCTTCGAGCGCTTTTACTTTCTCCTCGGCGTTCCCTTCATGCGAGGCTTCGTCGGTCGCTTCGACGTGCACGACGACAAAATCTTTTTGCTTGATCGTTTCGATCGCATATTGTCCCTTGGCGGTGTAATCGGTATCGAGATAACCGGTCGCACCGGGGACTTCCACAACATCCCAGCCAATTAGTCGTCCCAAACCACGAAGTAAATCGACGGCAGTGATGACTGCTCCGGAAAGACCGAACCGGGTTTTGAAATCCACAAGCGAGGGGGCTTTGCCCTGTCCCCACAACCAGATATTTGTCGCGGGAGGTGCGTTCCCTGGACGGTTTTGATTCGCGGCGCAGTTTTTGAAGATTTCTTCGCTCTGCTTCATCAGGCTTTGTAGAACGTCGCCTCCTTTACCGGCGGGAAGCCAGGGAGCAACCGCTTGATCGGTGATATCATGCGGGGGATAAGTCATCGTTGTCTGGTCGAATGGAGCCGGCTCTCCAGTGCCGCGATAGATTAACAAATTTCGATAGCTGACCCCCGGGATAAATTGCCACGGGGAATCGGCCGATTGGGTTCCCTGCATCAACTGCAACAGTTCCGCTCCCAGTTCCGAGGGAATTTGCTCTGCCGTAAAACTGTGCATTTCGCCATCCTGGAGAGTGACGAGATTACAGCGAACGGCCCAATCATCCGGGCCTAACTCGATTCCCTGGGCAGCCGCTTCAATGGGAGCACGACCGGTGTGAAATTCGAGAGGGTCATACCCAAAGAGGCTCATCGTACCGACGTCACTCCCTGCCGGCAGGGAAGGGGGAACGTTATCTGCTTGACCAATAATGCCTGTTTTGCACACTTTATCCATGTTCGGTTTGAGAGCCGCTTGCAGCGGGGTTTTCCCACCCAGAGATTCCTGGGGCTCGTCCGCGACCCCATCCGGAATGACCAGCACGTATTTCATGAGCTTTTTTCACTAAAATTGAGTTCGATGAGACCCCTATCCGATAGTACTGAAGGGGAGGGGACTGAGACCAACTATCTCGAAATTGACTCGGAGACGCAACCATAGACCCGGTCGGTATTTGGCTTACGAAAGGCCGGGGTTGCTGGCCCTTCAGGCTTCCAGTATGATTCCGACCCCCTGACCGGACACGGTGTTCGGCCTTTTTTCCCGTTCGACGAAGTCGGACTGAGACGACGGTGGATTATAAATTACGTCCAATCGGCAAGACTTGCGCATCCAGTGGTGAACCGCTGGAGCCAGGTTCGGTTTGTTATTCGGTGGTGATCGAACGACAAGGCCAGTTTGTTCGAGAGGATTATTCCGAGAAAGCGTGGCAAGGGCCACCTGAAAACGCTCTCGGATTCTGGCAATCGATCGTTCCGAATTTCGACAAGGGAAAACCGAAAGTTCTCGATTCCGAAGCTCTGATGCAATATTTCGAGCAACTTTCGGAAGAAGGAAACGAAGCGGCCGAAAAAAATCGGTATGTGATCGCCTTGATGCTGTTGCAGAAGCGGCGATTGATTATCGAGGACTCCCGACAGGATGGTGAGGAAGAATTCCTGATCTGTTCTGGCAAACAGGGGGAAGGACCTTTTGAAATTAAAAATTTCGCTCTCCCGGAGGGAGAAGTGAAAGAATTGCAGGATCAATTACGGGCTTCCCTTTCTGCTGCCTGAATTCGGAACCTGTGACAGACGTTTGACAAATCAAGAACTTCACTCAAGACGAATGGATGCGTCCCCGGTGAACCTGACCACCACCAGCCCTAATGAGACTCGACCGGTTTTGAACCGCTATTGGTGGTCCTGCCTGCGAACGTTGTTTCTCCTGCTTCTGCTCTATTCCGCGGGTTGTGCCACGCGCGGAGGCTTTGGCTTAAATAATTTTCATAGCCGCCCCCCAGTCTTTACTTTTCATTCAACGAAAAGCGAAGTCTTTGCCCACCTCAATCGAACTTCTCAGCACGTCCACGGTTGGCGCTCATTGAATTGCAACGTGCGTCCCAGACAGATCCCCATGAAGTTCAACGCGATTGTCGCTTGCGAGTCTTCGATGAAGTTTCGCACCATTGTGAGTTCGATCCGCGGTCGGGAAATGGACTTTGGTTCCAACGATCAGTATTTCTGGTTCTGGGCTAACGAAGGGAGTGACAAACCTTTGCTCTATTCACTCCATCAGAATCTCCCCACGGCGCAAACTCATTTGCCGATTCCATTCAATCCGGAGTGGCTGATGGAAGTGATGGGAGTGGTCCCATTCGATGAATCCGAATTTCAGATGGAATACAAACCTCAGGACTCAACGATTAACCTGGTGAATGCGACGTCTGACTCGCAGGGAAGAACCGTTTACCGTCGCATCATTGTCGATGCTCAATCGGGAAACATCAAAAAACATGAGATGTACGGTGCCCAGCAGGAACTGATCGCCACCGCCACGATGGGGAATTACAAAGCGGTTGGCCCCAACCAGGTGAATATGCCGCACCAAATTTATCTGGAGTGGCCTCAAACTGAGATGGCATTCGACCTCCGCTTCCCCGCCATTCAAATCAATCCGGATTCCTCCGACAATGACGGACAATGGGAAATTCCTCGCATCACAAAAAATGTGATCGACATTGGCAGCATACGAGCTCTTCCGGCCTCGTTTCAGCAACGCTAACGGAAATTGTCAGTACTTTGACTGATCTTCAATCTCTCGGCCTTGTCTAGCCAAGCAGGTTTCTCTGAGATCAATAGAAAACCCGCTTCAGAAAGACTCTCATCTGGTCGAGTATCTCCTGAATCCAATAATTGGCGGACGATCCCTGATCAAGTAGCCCCATGAAGGAAACGATGGAGGCAATCGCCACACCGCTCAACGCAATCACGGCAACCAGGTTCATACCATCACAGCAGAAGTCGAAAAACTGCCGGTAAAACCCAACCGTTTTCTTAAGCAAATTTGATTCTTCCATCACTTGGTTTCTACGTCGAAGATGCTTTGGGATCGTTGGATAGATACCTTGTTCGCTGTTTCAATAACCTCAACTAGTTTTGTGTATGTTTGCTGATTTGGGGCGTCTGCTTGTTTCTGTAGTTTTATTGACTATTTCTTGCCGCTATCTCTTGGTCGACTCTTAATTTATCGGCTTCGATTTTTTTAATCGCTTCCCTGATTGCAATACGGACCTCATCGTTAGGGTGGTCTTGGAGTTCCTTCAATTCGTCCAGAACAACCAATGCATTTATTCCCATGTCACCGAGGTTGTTTGCACAGATTACAGAATGGGAAGCACGTTTCCCATCTTTGATGCGCCGGATTTGTCCCCTTGGTCCGCCCCACCTTCTATACTCGCTGTTATAATAGAAAGCGTATGGATTCTCCGGAGGTTTGACTCCTGGAGGAGCTATTGGCATCAGGAAAAAAATCAGAGCAGGAATAGTAGCGGCAACCAGGGAGGAAATCACGATGGTTTTCTTCGAAACCGAACGACCTAACACCGCTCGAACCTGTTTCATGTCAACGTCTCCTCAATCCCGAACTAATGGGTTAGCGATCATCTTGTCGTTCTCGCTGCTCTTCAGCAATATCCGCTTCAATTTTTTCAATCGCCTTTAGAATCGCGGCCCGTGCCTGCTCGTCGGGGTGATCTTGTTGTTCTTTTAATTTATCCAAAGCCGAATTTGCCTCACGACCCATATTTCCCAATATCACGGCTGCTCGGCTTGCATTCCTCGCATCTGGGCCTCCCACCAAGTCTTTGAAGTGAGCCAGTTTGCGGTTGTTCATGTTCATCCTTAACAACTCCCGCGCAGATCTACTGTCAGGCTCCAAATTGTGATCTAGACCTATCACAACTCCCGGTCGTGGATCTGGTGTCAGGAAATAAATTAATGCTGGTATCGCACCTGCCATCAACAACGCGGGCACGAATAGTCGTGGGCTCACGGCTTGTTTGAAGAAATTCCGGAGTCGCTCCATGACGGTTCCCTTTATTTGAGTATGAGGGAATATCCAGGGCCTAAAAAAAGCCTCACCCACTGGCGCGGGTGAGGCTTCGTAGTGAGAAATCTGCTCTTCAATCCGTTGGCAGAAAACCATCAGCGATCCTGCGATCGACTGTTGGATGCTTTAATTTTTAATCACCACGTAACGGTTCCCGCTACGGCTTTTGACCAGTAACGCAATTCCGTTATCGAGCGATTTGTCCTCCAGGGCTTTCTTCAGTTCCTCTACGGTATTCACTTTCTGAGATCCAACCTGGGCAATGACGATTCCTGGTGAAAGTCCTGCCGAAGCGGCGGGGCCTTCTTCGTCAACAGAGGTAATCACGACCCCTTCCTTGACGTTGAGTCCCAATTGCTCTGCGAATTCCGCGTTCAGGTCTTGAACTTCAATCCCCAGACCGGCCAATTCTTCTTGAGTCGTCTCTTGTGGAGATTCCTCCGCTTCCGGTTCGTTGCGGTTGAAGGAAGAGAGCGAATAGTCATCCGGCATTTCGCCCAGGGTGACATCAATCGTCTCTTTCTTACCTGATCGAAGAACCGTCATCGGGTAAGCTTTTTCCGGTTGCAAGACTTCAACGATGCCTTGCAGTTTCCGTGGGGAGTCCACTTTCTGTCCGTTGAATTCCAGAATCAAATCACCTGTTTTCAGTCCCGATTTTTCTGCTGGAGATTCGGGTTGAATATTGATGATGGCGACGCCATGCGTGGCTTCGACTTCCAGAGCATCACGCAGTTGACGATCAAGCGGTTGAATACCAACTCCCAGGAAGGCTCGTTTCACGGAACCATGATCGACGATTTGGTTCACGGAGAAGTTCGCCATGTTGATGGGAATTGTGAAACCGATACCATCGTAGCCCCCACTGCGGGAAGAGATCGCCGTATTGATCCCGATCACTTCCCCTTTGATGTTGATGAGAGGACCGCCACTGTTTCCAGGGTTAATCGCGGCATCGGTTTGCAGGTAGTCTTCCCGGTCATTAATTCCAGGACCTCTCCCTTTAGCGCTGATGATGCCGGCGGTAACCGTCATCTCCAGACCGAACGGGCTTCCCATCGCCAGCACCCAGTCTCCCACTTCCATTTCATCGCTGTTGCCAAGTTTAGCGGGGACAAGGTTGTCGGTTTCGGCAAGCTGAATCACGGCGACATCACTCCGTGGATCGGCTCCCACCAGAGTGGCCATGATTTCCCG
>JAGQQC010000181.1 GCA_020426395.1 Planctomycetaceae bacterium | reverse complement strand
CCAACCTCGATTTCGCGGAAACATTCCTTGATGCGGCAGGGGTTCGTATTCCGGAAGAGATGCAGGGACGCAGCTTGAAGCCACTCATGAATGGAAGCACTCCGGAGGACTGGCGAGATAGTCTCTATTACCAGTATTACGAGTACCCGGCTGTGCACATGGTGCATAAACACAAAGGAGTCCGGACCGATCGTTATAAGCTGATGGATTTTTATGAAATCAATGAGAGAGAACTATACGATCTGGAGCAGGATCCTCTCGAACTGAATAACGTTTACGGCCAACCTCAAGTGAAAACAGTTCAAGCGAAACTGGAGCAGGAACTCGAACGGTTGCAGGATCAGTATAAAGTTCCCCAGGATTAATAATCCTGCTTTTTGCGTCTATCGCAGGAACGTCCTGCCCAGTTATTCTCTGCCGGAATAAAAGTCAGTATTTGCCATGATTCCTTATATTCTGGTCAGCGCGGGAAGTTCATTTCTATTGGCCATCTTATTGACGGGGGGGATGCGCTGGTTCGCTCCGAAGGTCGGTCTGCTGGATCAACCGGCCAGCCGGAAGTTACATCAACACCCGAAACCTCTCGGAGGGGGGATCGCGATTTATCTGGCGGTCCTGCTCCCGATACTTGCGGGACTCGGTGTCGCTTTTTCTCTAGAAGGGGATTCTCCCCATCCCATTATCAAACAGGTTCTCGAATTCCTGCATTTGAAATCATTGTTTCAGGAGCTTGGCTCCGGAATCCTGTATCGTTCGGCCCTATTGTGGAAAATCCTGGCCGCAGGTTCTTTACTGGTATTGATCGGTCTGATTGATGACCGGTTTCATTTGCCCTGGTGGTTTCGCTTGCTGGCTCAGTTTCTGATTGCCGGTTGGCTGGTCAGTTCCGGCATTGGATTAACGTTGTTTCTCCCTTTCGCCTGGTTAACTGGGTTGGTCTCCCTACTCTGGATCGTTGTGCTGATCAATGCGTTTAACTTCATGGACAACATGGATGGTCTCTCCGCGGGACTCGGGCTGATCAGCGCGAGTATGTTTTCTGCTCTCATGCTCTCCCATCCCGATGAACCCCGCTGGTTAGTTGCCGGATTACTGTTAAGTCTCAGCGGGAGCCTGGCGGGGTTCCTGTTCCATAACTGGTCACCCGCCCGCATTTTTATGGGAGACGCGGGGAGCACATTTATCGGTCTTTGTATGGGGACGATCACGATGCTGGGGACCTATTACAGCTCGGAATCTGGTAAACAACACGCCGTGTTAGCGCCGCTTTGTATTCTGGCTGTTCCTTTGTACGATTTTATGTCGGTCATTTGTATTCGCTTGTGGGAAGGTCGCAGCCCGTTTCAACCGGACAAGAAACATTTCTCGCATCGACTCGTTGCACTTGGGCTCAACCAATGGCAAGCGGTCCTCACGATTTACCTGACCACATTGATCACGGGCCTGACTGGAATATTGTTATTCCACGCCGATTCCTGGTTCACCGCATTAGTTGCTCTGTTGTTGACGATGGGGGTACTACTCCTGATTGCCATTTTAGAGCTGGCCGCAGCGATGAAAGTCCGCCAGTTAACTCAATCTGAAATAGCTCCCTCGGATAAGTAACTCCTACTGAATATCCCAAGAAAGGCGTTCCCTTTTCTCCATGTCTGCCCGTCGCAAGAAACAGAAAACGGCTTCTGCTTCCATTGAAACCCCGAGAGAACTTTCGGGAATGTTGGAGCAACTTGCGCTGGGATTAGTCGGCATGGGGTGGATGCTACGCTGGCTGACCGTAACGGAAGCTGCGGCAGCGGGAGAAACTTTGTGGGTAACGATGTGCTGGTTACTGGCGGCGACGTTGTTCTGCTGGTCCTCGTTTCGTCGATCTCAATGGGCTACTAGCGAATCTAAATCCAGTCCAGATTTGGTGGTACGTATCAATCTGGTCGATCTGGGAATTCTTCTCATTTCGGTTGGACATCTCCTCGGATGCGCCTGGCTATTTTTTACAGGAGGGGAACTTCGATCCGCCGTGAACCTATCTTGGGAGTGGGTCGGGTTGTTGATCACATACGGATTACTACGATTGATTCTCGTTCGCGAAACTTGGCGTCGAGATTTAATCACTTTGGTATTGGCAAGCGCTGTTCTACTCGCTTTGGTGGGAGTGTGGCAGCATTATGTCTGGTATGAAAAAGTCGGCCAGGAGTATTTAACTCATAAGGCGGTCTACACCGCATTGCAGGACAAGGATCCGGCAACCTGGAATGCTCAACAAAAACAAGATTATCAGGCGGCCATAAAATACTTCGAATTACAGCAGATCCCACTACAGTCAGACGCACTCGATAGTTGGGAGAACCGGTTGCTGGGAAGTCGTGAACCACTCGGTTTTTTCGCGTTAACCAATACCTTCGCCGGGTTACTTCTCTTTTTGCTGGGAGTCTGGCTTGCGCTGGGAGTTTCTGCGAGATCAGATAGGCCCACCCCGCATCGGCATTTGTGGGTTAGTTGGCTTTTCTCGCTCGGTTTGATTCTCTATGTCTTGCTCCTGACAAAAAGTCGAACCGCTTGGGGAGCGTTGTTGATCGTGGGAGGAATTCTATTGCTCTCACGCTGGTCTACGCGGGCACTACGCTGGGCGCTTGTGGGCGTAGGAGGCTTATGCTGCTTGGGAGCGATTAGTTGGGCCACTGGAGCAATCGATTTGGAAGTCTTCTCCGAAGCTCCCCGTTCTCTGCAATATCGATTTACCTATTGGTCTACAAGCTGGCAGATGCTGACCGACTCACCCTGGTTTGGGACAGGGCCAGGGAATTTTCGGTCGGCCTACCTGCAATACCGACCCGCGGGCGTCAGTGAGGAAATCGCCGATCCACACCAGTTTCTGCTCGATCTGTGGGCGAACGGAGGTTTGTTGGCTCTGACAGGAGTTCTGTTCATTGCGATTTCAGTTTGCGGTACATGGATAAAAACGAACAAAGAGAATAAGCCAGAGGTTGTTGAAGCGGAGGTCACTCTTTCTCCAGGCAATTTTCGTTCTCCGATTTGCGTGGGGGGACTGGTCGCTTTTTTGCTCGTTGCCGTGCTGCATGGTCTAGACCGTAGCGGATTCGAGGGAGTACTGGTCCTTGCCACTCTCGGGACAATGCTAATGGTCTTTCTGCTAAATCGCTGGTTTCAAAGCTGGGTGGACCAACTGACGATTCAGTTCTCCCGGTACGCTCCCTGGTTATTGGGGGGCTTACTGATTCACTTAACAGCGACGGGGGGCATTGAGATGCCGGGGCTTGTGATGTTGCTTTTGGCGATGCTGGCTTTAGTCGCAGATCGAATGCCGTTGAAGGGTCTGACCATCTCAGTGGAAACAAGTTTCTTGACAGGTGCGGGGGCGATCTTGGGAGTGTTGTTGATGGGGGGGATGTATTGGACAGCCTGGTTACCGGTCCAACAGGCGAACAGGTATCTCGAACTGGCCGAGGAAGCGCAGTTGGAGAATGTCGATCCGCAAGAAGTTTGGACGCTTTATCAACAGGGAATTGAGGCGGATCCCTGGGAACCCAGCGTGGCAAACCATTGCGGAGATTTTCTGTTATTTCACGCCAACCAGCGGCAACGGGAGGGACAACCTTTGTTCGATGACGCGGTTCAGGCCTTCCGGAAAGCTTGGGAACGTGATCCGCATAATCCACGGCGTTATTATGACCTTGGTCGTGTTTTCCAGGCTCAATTTGAGGCAACAGGCAAACAAGAGAGTCGTGATCGTGCGGTGGAAAATTATCGAGAAGCGATCCGTCGATATCCGACGCATGTCGGTATGCGGGCCGATTTGGCCCTGTTTCTGGCTCAAATAGGGTTAAGCTCTGAGGCGGAAAATCAGGCAAAAGAGGCGTTACGCCTGGACGAACTGAATAAAGTGGCCGGGCATACCGATCAACGGCTGGACGTTGCCTTGCTAGAAAGGTTAAAACAGCTAGTCTCCTCGACTTCGGAATAGACAGGGTACAAAATGTCAGTTGTGGGTTTCAGATAAAAATCAAACACTTCACGTCATTTTTCTGTAAGGAATGGAAGAACCTTGCTTAGGTGTGCGGATTGATCTGCGCATCGGATTTTCCTTTCTTATTTGTTCTGATTTCCTTTCATATCCATTAAGAAGCCTGTTTCCGCTTCTGCTCTGATTTCAATCGTAAGAGAACCTTAATGAATCCCAAAACCTTGATGATGACCGTGGCGGTGGTTGTGGTTGGCCTCGTGATTGTTTCGATGGTCAGTGCGCCCTCCCGTGAAGATAAGATCCTCACTCCTCCCCAGGAACAGGACACACTTCCCCCTCCTCCTGAAATCAAAACAGAAGGAAAACAGCCGAAAGTCGTGACAGAGCAAACGGAGTTCGATTTTGGAAAACAGGCTCAATACGAGACCGGCCGTCACACTTTTAAGATCTACAATCAGGGTGAGGCTCCGCTGGAGTTGTCGCAAGGGGAATCGAGTTGCAAATGCACGCTGGGTAACCTGGACAAGACAACTGTAGAGCCAGGTGATTTCACGGAAGTGGAACTGGAGTGGACACCGGAAGGGATTGCCGAAGCAGGCTCCAACAAAAAATTTCGGCAATATGCCGTGGTCTACACAAACGATCCGGAACGACCGGAGATCCAGTTCAATGTCACAGGTGTGGTCTTCGCCTATTTTCAGATTGTTCCAGACCGGTCCTGGCCTGTGGGTGAATTGACGATCAAGGAGTCACGGTCTGTCAAAGGACGCATTACCTCGATGAGTGAGCCGTTCAAAATTAAATCGATTGATGCTACCAGTAAATTCATTACGGCAGATTTCGTGGAACTTACAGAAGAACAGAAGAAAGAATATGATGTCGACAACGGTTACGAAATTACGGTGACTGTTAACCCCGGCTATCCCTATGGGGACTTTGAAGATTTTCTGATTCTGCATACAGATTACAAAGAGGAATCCGAGCTTCGCATCCACGTAAAGGGAGCCATCAAGGGGCCATTTACCTTCCTCAATACCACTCGTCAAAGCGGCGTCCGCTTCTCAACCAATGCTTGGATTCTCGATATGGGGTCTTTTTCAGCCGATGAAGGGCGGATCGTGGAGATGCGCGTCTTTGTGGCTGAAATGCCGGAGGGGGAGAATTTTAATGTGCTCTCTGCAGAGACTGATCTGGAATTCCTGGAGGTGAGTGTGACGGGCGATGACCAGCCAGCTCAGAATGGTCGGGCTGAAGTGAGAATGAAATTTGAATACAAAGCGGGTTCTCCTTCAATTATTCGTGGTGGTTCACAGCCGGTCACCGTCACATTTAAGACGAATCATCCCGAAGCGGAAGAATTCAAAATACGAGTGCTATTTGCGGCGAACTGATCTCTCGCTACACTTCGACTGTGCAACAGGCTGGAGGAGCCAGCCCATCCCCCCTATTTTGTTGATCAAGGATCTCTAAGTATGCAGTCCTACAGGTCGCTTACTTTGTTGAGCTGTCTGCTGTTATTGCTGGTCATCGCTGGTTGTGATCCCCCAAACCAGGCGAATTCCTCCTCAAATAATAATGCCGCTTCGGGGGCAAATAAATCCTCTTCAGGAACAGGCGAGGACGTCAAAGACTCTTCGAACTCGAAAACAGAACTTCGCCCTCCCAAACCGATTTTTGAAGACTGGGAAAAACCGCAAGCACCTGCCTTGGCCATTGTGCTTTCCGGAGAGCAGAACGGATATCTCGAACCATGTGGTTGCTCCGAAACACAATCGGGGGGAATGGCACGTCGGGCGGATCTTTTCGCGCAAATCAAAGAAAAAGGCTGGCCAGTCACGGCGCTCGATGTGGGGGGCTTTCTCAGACATTCACGGCGACAGTCACTTTTGAAATTTGATGCGATTTTCGATTCTCTGACCGATCTGCAATACGCCGCGACTGGGATTGGTCCCTCCGACATTTCGATCGGTCCGACCAAATTACTTGAACGAGGAATGATGGAACCGAAATCCGAAGAGCAGATTCTTCCTCAATTCGTTTCGGCAAATGTGACCTTATTTGGCGATCCCGATAGTTTAGGAGCGGTTCATCGGACGCGTGTTTATGAGGTCAATGGGGTGAAAATTGGAGTGACCGCCGTTATCGGGCAATCGGTTCAACAGTCGATGTTGCAGACTACTGGAGACGATATTCAGGTCCTGCCGGTCGAGGAAACATTGCCGCAGGCGGTCGAAGAACTCAAAGCCGCCGAAGCTGATTTGTACATTCTGCTCTCCTATTCCGAAGTTGAAGAGAGCCAGAAATTAGCTGAAGAATATGAACTGTTTGATGTCGTGTTAACGGCTCGCAGTGCTGAAGATCCCGACCCCCGCCCAGTTCCCATTGGAGAATCGGGACGTTTAATGGTCAAGGTAGGACAGAAAGGGAAAAACGTCGGTGTGCTCGGTTATTATCCGGATGCCGAGAAAAAACTTCGCTGGGAGTTAATCGATCTTGATAACCGTCGTTTCAAAAACGATCCCAGTATGGCAGTCCACATGCAGTCCTACCAGGACAATATCACCTTTGAAGCATTGGCGAAAACGGAACCGACATTAACTCACCCGAGTGGAAATCAGTTTGTCGGAGCACAGAAGTGCGTTTCTTGTCACTCCAAAGCCTTTCAAATATGGAAAAACACGAAGCACGCTCACGCGTATGAAACCCTGCAAAAAGGGCGCGAAGGGCAAGAGCACGAATGGATTCCACGCGTGAATGACCCCGAATGTTTGAGCTGCCATGTTGTGGGTTGGGAGTCACAGGAGTACATCCGGTTTGAATCAGGATTCGTCGATGAAACAACGACTCCTGATCTCAAAGGCCAGCAATGTGAAAATTGTCATGGCCCTGCCAGCCAACATGTCAAAATGGAAGCCCAGTGGCTGGTGGATCGTGAGTCGGTCGAAAAAGCGGTGGTTGATGCAGCCCGGAAGGAATTGCATCTCGATGTGAAAACCGCCGAAAAGCAAGTCTGCGCGAAATGTCACGATCATGAGAACAGTCCGAAGTTCAAATTCGACGAGTACTGGGAAAAAGTGAAGCATCCCTTCCGCGATTGACGGTTTGAGCTTTCCGTTATTCTTTACATTGAATTGGTCTCTGTTTGTTACGATGGCTTCCCCACCTCAAAATATACGCGCGTTGAAAGACAATCTTCTCCTGGAGATCGTTTGGTCGCCAGAAGAGCAAGTTCAACTTCCCTTCTCTTTCGTTCGGGGGCGGTGCCCCTGTGCAAATTGTGTTAACGAGATGACCGGCGCGCGGATGGTGGGCCCGAACGAGGTGGATTCCAATGTTTCCCCGGTTCAAATGGGGTTCTCTGGAAACTATGCCCTGACCATTGAATGGAGTGATGGTCATCACACCGGGCTGTATACCTGGGATTACCTCGCTCAGATCGCAGCGGAGCATGCTGCTGCGGAGTGACTCCTCTGTTTCAAGGATGTCGGTGATTTATCTCAATCGACTATTTTGCAGTCGGCGCCGATGTGCAGGGATGGAATACCTCCGCCCTTCTGCTTATGCTTGGCAACGGTTTCTGTAAACTGAATGAAATCATCAACACGGCGCGAGTTGGAATTATTAGATCGATGACGTACGAAGTCGAATTGAAGTTTGCTCTTGAGGATCGGGGTCAGATTGAGACAACGATTGAGGGGCTGGGAGCCGTCAAACAAGCTGTGGAAGTTCAACAGGATCACTATTTCAATCACCCGGAACGTGATTTTGCTTTGACGAATGAAGCCTTTCGCATTCGGACCTCTGATGACCGAAACCGCGTCACCTATAAGGGACCGATCATCGATACCCAGACGAAAACCCGCAGAGAGATCGAGATTCCTTTCGCCTCAGGCAAATCGACGGCAGAAAATCTGGAAGAGATGTTGAGAGAACTCGGCTTTCGATCTGTGCATAAAGTGGTCAAAACGCGAACAATCTATTCCCTCGACTGGAACAACCGGCACTTGGAAATCACCCTCGATCATGTCAATCAGGTGGGAGACTACCTGGAAATCGAAACGATGGCGACTGAAACGGATCGTGAAGAGGCCCGGGATGTCATCCTGGGCCTGGCCGATCATCTGGGCCTCAAATATCCGGAACGACGTTCTTACCTCCGGCTTCTGCTCGAAAAACTCGATACCGAAGAGCAACCCGGCAAATAATCGAGTTTTTGGTTTTTGAATCATTTGTTCATTAAATTGTCAGGGGAGCATTGCAAAGCCTGGAATACTGGAATAAGATTACGTCTGTACACTTTAGGGAGTCTTCTCCAGAATGGTTTTCCCAGACCGGATAACTTTACTCTCTCGCCTCCTCAATCTAAATTCTATACAGGACGAACCCAACCCATTTCGCAAGCGGTTCGATCTCTGGTCAGTAGATAAGGGAATAAATCATGGCTAAAGCAAAATCTCGCAAAGCACCTGCCCCCTCCAGCAATGGTGATTCCGATTCCATGCTCACTAATGCCCTTGGGCAGATTGAGAAAGCCTTTGGTAAAGGCTCCATTATGAAGCTCTCCGGAGAGGCGGCGGGCCGTATTCCGGGGATTTCAACAGGGGCACTTTCGCTCGACCTGGCATTGGGAGGGCAAGGTGTGCCTCGCGGCCGTATCGTCGAATTCTATGGCCCGGAATCGAGTGGTAAAACAACCCTGGCCCT
>JAGQQC010000180.1 GCA_020426395.1 Planctomycetaceae bacterium | reverse complement strand
ATTAACCTGCGAAGTGCTCCTCCGACGGCCAGCAGAGAGGCAATCGGGATCGCCATTAATTTGTAACCCAGATTCTGAAGTTCGTTAGCGGAAAGAATTGGAGTACGACCTCCCCAAAGCATATTGATCATCAGTGGAATCGTTACTTGCTTTGGAAGTTGCTCGATCTGTTCCTGTGTCTCAAGTGCCTCGACAAAAACCAAGTCGATACCCGTGCTTGAATAGAGATTCACTCGCTTAATAACTTCTGCGAACGACTCGACCGCGAGGGCATCGGTTCGAGCAATAATGAGAAAATCGGGGTTCTGTCGGGCATTCACCGCAATTTTCAGTTTCTGAATCATTTCTTCCGCCGAAATGACGGACTTCTCTTGAAAATGACCGCAGCGTTTGGGAAATACTTGATCTTCGAGAAGGATTCCGGCAGCACCGGCCGCTTCGTACTCCTGTACAGTTCGCATCACATTCGGTAAACCACCGAATCCGGTGTCTCCATCTGCGATGAGGGGAGTTTTTATGACATTAGTAATACGGCGGATTGTCGCGGTCATTTCGTCTAAAGAGATCAAACTCAGGTCGGGAAGTCCCAGGAGGCTTGCTGTAGCCCCGAACCCTCCGAGAAAAAGTAGGTCAGCGCCGGCGTCTTCAAGCACGAGGGCTGAAAACGTGTCGTAAATTCCGATTCCAGTGATTAAACCGGAATCTTTCATCTTTTCTCGAAGAGAGTGAGCAGACGAATTTTTCGAGGTAAAGCAGAAGTTTTTCATATGGATCGAAATAAAACCTAAAAAAATGTTTTAATAAATCAGCATGATACTCTTATACAAATTCAGAAGAAATTTGAACTATCCTCTTCAGGGTAGACTTCTTAAAAATACTATAGAAGCTGAGGGTAATAGTTCGATGGTACTAACTAAGAATTCTAAATCCCTAACGAAATTCGGTTTGCGAACACTCTTTTGGCCTCTCCACTAAAGGAGGACTTCCGCCGAGAATTATTTTCCCTCTTAGAATCTACTTCATATGCAGACACAACTCATTGTTGAACCTAACAGGTTCAGCGCAATGTGTGAGAAAATACGTGACGTTGGAATAGTTGCTTTCGACACGGAATTTGTCTCCGAATATACCTACCGCCCTGAACTTTGCTTACTCCAATTTGCTTTTGGCGACGACATCGTTGCGGTTGATCCCCGGGAACTCAGTGATTTAACTGAGTGGTGGGAGATCATGGCTGACCCGGATGTTACAGTTGTCGTTCATGGTGGTCAGGCTGAAGTTCGGTTTTGTTTAGAACTCGGGCAAAAGAAACCAGAAAGCCTGGTTGATATTCAACTTGCTGAAGGATTGCAAAGCCGTAGCTATCCGCTCGGGTACGACGCAATCGTTAGTCGTCGGTTGAATGTCCGGTTGTCGGGCAAAGAGACCCGAACCGATTGGCGGAAAAGACCGCTCAGTGCACGGCAGATCGAATATGCTCTGGAAGATGTGCGACATATTGTCCCGATCTGGACCAAGCAACGGAATAATCTCGAACACTTGAGCCGTCTTGAATGGGCCGAGTCTGAATTCAATCGTATGATTCATGATCAGATTGCTGATCGCGCAAAACCGTGTTGGATGAAGCTCACCGGAATTCATCGATTGAATAAGCGGGAATTTGAAATTGCCCGTCGATTGTGCGACTGGAGATTGACTGAAGCGGAAACATCGAATCGGCCGCTGAAACGGATTATGCGCGAGGATCTCCTTCTTGAGCTTGCGAAACGCCAACCACGTTCGCAAAAAGAATTGCTCGATACGCGCGATATGAATCGCGATGGATATCGACGTTATCACGACGCGCTTCTGGCGGTGATTGCAGAAGGTTTGGAGGTCCCGAATTCAAAGTTGGAAAACACTCCCGAACCTGTGATGGGGGATCCCCCGATTGACAGCCAGGTGATGGGACAACTGCTTTCGCTTGCACTGTCAAATCGTTGCGCTGAAATGAATGTCGCCAGACAGATTGTCGGAACGGTGACCGACATTAAACATTTCATCCGTTGGCATCTGGCTGGTCGGTCTCCAGAAAATCCTCCCCGATTAGCCGAAGGTTGGCGGTCCAGTATCTGTGGTGATTTACTGGCCAATTTGGTCGATGGAGAAATCTCTCTGCGAGTGGTCGATCCGAGAGCCGAAAATCCGCTTCGTTTTGAGCCTTGGAACAAGCCCTAATTTGGCCTGGATTAAACAGTGGTGCTTACCCCTAACTTTGCTCATTGAGACGTTTTATCATACTGGCAGTTAGTTTCTGTTGGTGTATAAGTGAAGCGATCAAGAGTCCGGCTAGAATGTCTTGATCTGCGAGTTTTTCGATTTCTTCTACGGAGTGAATGCCTCCTCCGCTGATCAATTCTATTTCGGGGAAATTAGTAGCCACCTGCTCACAAATTGAGCGGGTGGTTAATCCAGATCCAGTTCCCACAGCCGCCACATCCAGGATAATCATGTTGAGAACACCGAGTTCCGCGGCTTCGGCGGCAATATCCAGCGGCGTTCGATTTTCCCATCCATTTGTCGGAGAAACAGGAACTCCTTGACGCAAGTCCAGGCTAAAGATGATCTTTTCGCTGCCAAATGTGGAAAGGACATCGGAAAGAAAATCAAGATCAGTCAATGTTTCCAGAGCTATGATCGCGCGATCAATCCCGGCTTCAAATGCTTGTTCTAAATGTGATAATTTGCAAAACCCAGCATCGACATCTAATCTGATTCCAGCGTTGGATAATGCCTCGTAGATTTGAGAATTGGGGGGATGACCCGCGAGGGCATCGAGATCGGCAAGGTAAAAGTGATTTAATCCCAGGTGATTAGAGAGACCTGTTGCCAGCGGAACAGGAAGAGAACTTTCGCTAAAAGGGCTTTTTATCGGCTGATAAGATTTGCGATCGCCCGCAATTCCCCGGACGACTCGTCCTTCCTTCAGATCGAGTACAGGGATGATTTTCATCAGTTCTTTCTCAAAACGGGATTATATGTTTGCTATTTGGGCGTGAAATCGAAAGGATAGAACCTTATCGCGGGCTTCAATAGTAATTCTTTGTTGAGATGGTTCCAAATCTACGGAGACACATTCAGAGACAAACTCTCCCCTCAGTCTTTGTCTTGATTTGACATTGCCTTAATACGGCTTTGTCTCTCTTTCGGTCAGAATCCAGCCTGATGTGAACGAATGCTTCACGTGAATGCTTCAGGTTAGCCCGCTGAGATTGAATTCTCTAAATGAAATTCATTGTCTCACGATAATTCTGCGACCAAAAAATGGGCCAAATTGACAGAGGGAGTGGTTTTGTTAACGCGTGTCAGGAATGTCGTTGCTACTCCGGTTAATTAAGGATACTAGCTGTTGAGGGAGTTGATACCAAGTCGAACTCCTCAAGGAAAAGTGTCTTGTCGAATCATCGCGACAGGGGAGAGCTGTTTCTCATCGTTTATTTTATTCACTCCATTTTCAAATGCTCACGGATGGACTTAAGTCACACATGAAATTGTTAGATTACCTTCAACGAAAATTGATCTATCGTCCGCGGCGGGAACGACTAATTTCCGTTGCGCAAACTGATTTCGATCAGGAACTCTCAAGTGATATTTCACTGAGAACAGAGGATAACCTGCGATTGAATGGATGGCATTTACGGTCCGCACATGCATGTCGTGAAGAGGACAACTGGTCTGATACCCATCCCACCCGTCCCAAAGTCGTTCTGTTTTTTGCCGGGAACTCCTCAAACCGGCAGCGCCGAATTCACCAGTTTCAAATTTATCTCGATTTGGGGCTTGATGTGGTCTGTTTTGACTATCGGGGGTATGGAGATAACCCGGGGCGACCCACTGAAGAAGCCATTGCTTGTGACGTGCATGCGTGTTGGAAATACGTGACGGAGAATTTGCACTATCAGCCTGATGAGGTGTTGCTCTGTGGTCAATCACTCGGTGGTGCGATTGCAGTTCGTCTTGCAGCGGAACTTTGCGAAAAAGAAATTATTCCAGGAGGGCTGATTCTCTGTTCTACCTTCACTTCATTAAAAGAGGCTGCGCAGGCCTTATACCCCCGGTTGCCGATCAATAAATTATTAGTGGAATCCTATAATTCCCGAGAGCGAATCGGTCAGGTGGTATGTCCCCTGATCTTCTTTCATGGTGCCCAGGACGACATTGTGTCATTAAAGTTAGGACAAGAACTTTATCGCGAAGCGGAATCGTTTTCGGCGACTGGTGTTCCCAAGCGGTTTGTCGAATTGCCGGAAGCGAATCACAATAATTTTGCTCTCGTGGAACGGGAAATCTATCAGGGGAGTTTGCGGCACTTTATCTACAATCTGGTGCCTCCGCCCGATTCCGCCACATTGCTTGTTCTGAACGAACAGTAAGCAGAAATCGATTTCATGACTCACTCGTGATTTACCGCAGTCACGTATGCAGATGAATGTCAGACGTTCGAATCGCCCACATTTCTTGGACAAGCTCTAGTTCGGGTCTTCGTTTTCCAGTTCGTCTTTATGACGTACATCAACAACCAGGAGCGATTCGAAGCCGGCGCTGACTAATTCCGGCTCGGGTTCGGTCAGAACGATAGGAAGCTGGACGTAAAAACGGCTTCCTTTACCAAATTCGCTTTCGAGAAAGATTTCCCCGCCGAGCAATTTAGTCAATTCTTTGACGATAGAGAGACCCAAGCCAGTACCGCTGAATTCGCGGGTCATCGTATCTTTCATTCCGGGGATGCTTTTTCCTTGTCGGAACTTGTCGAAGATCATTTCCTGATCGTCTAACGGAATTCCGACCCCGGTATCTTCAACGAGGATTTGGAATCTTTCGTCCTCAAGTTTGTCGACATACACGCTGACCCGGCCTCCCTCAGGAGTGAACTTGACTGCATTAGAGAGCAAGTTGTTGAGGATTTGCTGTATTTTTCCTGGATCCTGCTGCACGACTTTCAATTCTTGTGAGGGAATCAAATTCAGATCGATATTCTTTTTGTGTGCTAACGATGAGATCGCGTCGACTTGCCGAGAAACCAGGTCGTTTATGTTCGTCTCGGCTATCTGGACCTCCATCTTTCCACTTTCGATTTTAGCGAGATCGAGCAGTTCGTTAATCAAGGCCGTCAGTTCGCGACCCGATTGCTGAATGTTATGCACGTAACGTTGCTGTTTGTCCGAAAGATTGGGGGCTTGCTCCAGAACTTCACTGAATCCGAGAATGCTATTGAGTGGCGTGCGTAATTCATGGCTCATCGTCGCCAGAAAATTGTCTTTCAGCTTGTTCATCTCGTAGAGGTTCAGGTTCACCTGGGCTAATTCGTCAACTTTGGCATCCAGGTTGATGTTCACCCCCCGGAGTTCGTCCTGCACGGTCACCAAATGTCGAAGCATCCGGTTGAAGGCGTGGCTAAGTTCTTCAAACTCATCCCCGGTGCGAATGTCGGCCCGTAGATCAAGAATCCCGCGAGCAATTCCGTCGCTGACATCCTTTAAGTGTAATACGGGTTTCACGATCACATATCGAACAATGGCATAGGCGGCCAGCATGGCCAGGAATGCGGTCACAATCGCGGTTGCCATTAAAATGGCGTTATTCATCGCGAGAGCTTTTTGTGTTTTCTTCAGTGGGAACTTCAGATAGACAACTCCGAGCAAGTCGCCCTCTTTAATATCTGGATTCGTATTCCGATGGCATTGAATACAAGACTGTTTCGCGCGCATGGCGGCATAATAATGGTATGTTTTTCCTTGTTCGGGATCGGTGCCAGGTTGAGTCAATGTATATTCGGGGACTCCCATATTGATGGCATCAATGGCGTCATATCCCTCTGGATAGAGAGGGCGTTCGGAGACATCCAAGTTCGGATCAGACATGTCCACTTTCAACACCTGCCAGTTAAAATCTTCCGGCTCTTCGAATTCCGTATCTGGTGTATCTTCTTTGGAGGCGTACGGATTGGATGCGAGCGAGTCCATCGATAATTTATCGATGACTTCGTGGAAGCTGGCGAGTTCCGATTTTTTCCAGTGGTGGGACAGCATCACCACTCGGGAAAGAGTCCGGGCTCGGGTCAGATTCGTGTTTTCAATCAGCTTGCGGTTCAGTGAAGCATAAAAATAGAAACTGCCCGCAATCAGCAGCATCAACCCTCCCCCGAACAGAAACCGGCATTTCCGCTCAAGGCTGGTTTCACCCAGCAATCGTTTTACGGTGCGATACGACATGCAGTCTGGCTCGGAAGAGAGGGGATGGAAAGGAATTCCCGAAAATGGTCTTCAGCATCATATTATATTTCGATGAATGCGGGCAACCAGATTTTATCCGGTGATTTCGGGTATCCTCAGTTGCTAACCGGCTTTGTGAGTTGCTAGGATCCAATACAGCCTCCGTCCGACTTAAGCTCCATAACTTCAAGTTTCCGCCTCTGTTCGGGAGAACATTTGATGCCCATGAGGAAATTCATTTCCTGTTTTCTGACGCTTTGCCTGACAGTTCAGATAATTTCCGGTTCGTCAGCCCTTACTGCTGCGACACTTGAAGAGAATATCGATGCGATCCGCCAGGTAGAGCAAAAAGCCAAAAATAGCCAGGAAGCAGCACGTGCCTTACAGGAACTTCAACAAAATGCCTCCGCACACGATTTGCTTCCGCTATTGAAAGCTTTTCGGAATGCAAATCCGTTGGCCGCCAACTACCTGAGGAATGCGATCGAAACGGCCGCTGGTCGATTAGAGAAATCGGGTGAGTCATTGCCGGAGGGAGAGCTGAAAGCTTTTGTTCTGGATACGAACCAAAATCCAATCGCTCGCAAGATTGCGTTTGATTTGCTTACCGGGATCAATGAATCCTATCGTGAAGAATTGATCCCCGGAATGTTATCCGACCCCAGTCCAGAATTACGACGGGAAGCAGTGCAACGGGTAATTGACGAAGCGAAACAGCTTTATGCTGATAAATCGAATGATGCTCAAGCCGTGTTTGAGAAAGCGCTTTCGGGTGCTGTAGATAATGATCAGGTGCAGGAAATCGTCAAGCCGCTAGAAGAACTGGGTGTCAAAGTCAATCTGCAAGAACATTTCGGATTCCTGCCTCGATGGCAGTTGATTGGTCCATTTGATAACCGGGAATTAATTGGTTTTGACATCGCTTACCCACCCGAAACTGAAATTGATCTGGCGGCGACTTATCCTGGAAAAGAAGGAGAAGTCAGTTGGCAGGAACTTTCGACCGAAGAAGAGTTTGGGATTCTCGATATTGCTACGGACATCGGCCCATATAAAGGGGCAGTGATGTACGCGACCACGGAATTCGTTTCTGCAAAGGAACAGCCGGTCGAATTTCGCTTGGGAACTCCCAACGCCTGGAAAATATGGTTGAATGGTGAACTCGTTTTTGCCAGGGAAGAATATCAACGCGGAATGAAATTGGACCAATATCGAATTCCCGTGACTTTACAGGCGGGTAAGAATCAGATTCTGCTTAAGCTTCTTCAAAATGAACAGGAAGAAGATTGGGCTCAAAAGTATCAATTTCAATTCCGGGTTTCCGATTCAGTCGGTAGCGCCGTACATGCTGAAAAAGAATAATGAATTAGATCAAATTGAGGTCACTCAAGTCGCTCTGTTTTCTCAGAGGAATAAATTCTTCAAAAACGTACTCGATTTCCCAATGATCAGATGTGTCCTTGGAAATCTTATTTGATAGCTGAAAAGGTAATCCGACCATGCCAATGACAACCCGGTTACAGTTCCTGTTGATCGTTGCCGTTCTTTGTTTTTGTGGAACTGCATGGGTGAATGCAGAAGACTGGCGACAATTTCGTGGTAACGATTGCACTTCACTCGCGCCTACAGCCCAGTTGCCAACTGAATGGGCCGAAGGGAAGAATATTGCCTGGAAGAAATCACTCGTCGGTCGCGGATTATCTGGTCCCATTGTTGTTTCGGGACGTGTCTATCTGACTGCCAGCAGTGGTTATGATCAATCTCGTCTTCATCTGTTCTGTTACGATGCGGAAACGGGTGACGAGTTATTTGAGCGTACATTCGCGGCAACTGGTCGAACGATCTGCCATGAGAAAATGTGTGTGGCAACACCGACTCCCGCTTCGGACGGAGAACGAATCTTTGCCTTCTTCTCCAGTAACGATGTGGCCTGTCTCGACTTGGATGGGAATCTGCTTTGGTATCGTGGACTAACTTTCGATTATCCAAATGCGTCGAACAGCCTGGGAATGTCCTCAAGCCCAATCGTGGTGGGTGATATTGCTATTTTTCAAGTCGAATGTGATGCCGATTCACTCGCCTTTGGTTTGAATGTCGTCACAGGAGAAACAGAGTGGCAATTAACGCGACCTCGTCGGGCAAACTGGACTTCTCCCGCTATTTATCCTGTGGGTGATTCCTCAGTACCTCAGGTTGCTCTACTGCAGTCATCTGCCGGTCTGGACGCGATCAATCCTCAGAATGGAAAAACAGTCTGGTCCTTTGAAGACGGGGCTTCGACGATTCCCTCTTCTGTAGTGTCTGGGGAAACAATTTATGTTCCTTCAAACGGTGTCACAGCCATCAAACCGAATGCGAGTAGCCCTGCACCGGAAATTCTGGGTTCCCTCTCCAACATGTCTCCTTCGACCCCCAGTCCAATTGCCTATCAGGGCAAAG
>JAGQQC010000017.1 GCA_020426395.1 Planctomycetaceae bacterium | reverse complement strand
TCGGTTCGATTTCATAACAGAGCAGCAGGTCGTACAGTATGGCCATATCAGTTCGGCCGGCGGTTGAAATTCCTTCCACTGGCTTGGTCAAATTGTATTGGTCTTTCAGTACCGACTCGATGGCGCGTTGCCCCGCCTTGCCGCTCAGCAATAGAGTTCCATCGATGTCAAACAAACAAATTCGCACAGAATCTTGTCCAGGAATAAATGTGGCGGCTTTTGTTCAGGAAAAATCCTTGAAAACGTGCTTTGCGCCGCCAGAAGTCACTACGTTAAAATAAAATGTAACACGTAATAACTTAACCAATCTGGCTTAAACTAAACTCGCTTGCCTCTTACTAAGGAGCGAATTCAGTCCGTGTGGAATACAAATGAGAATAGCATGGCACGACAGAAAAATAACCAGGTTCATGTGGGATTGATCGGTTGTGGGCGGATGGGATTTCATCACGCGGAAGAACTGCTTAAACATCCGACGGCCGAAATCACTCTATTATATGACCCGGATCGAAACAATGCCGAACGGTTGCGGGAAAAATTTAACTTGTCCGCAGTGATCGTGACCGAGTTCGAAGAAATCACTACGGTCTCTCCACTCGATGCTTGCCTGATCAGTTCCCCAACCGGTCTACATTTCTCTCAAAGCCGATTCTGCCTCGAAGCGGGTTTAGCGGTGCTCTGTGAAAAACCACTCGCGCATGACCCCACTCAGATTAAGGAACTGATCGAACTCTCAAGACAAAACAACACGCCGCTCTCAGTCGCCTATCAGCGACGTTCAAGCAATGAATATCGGACACTAAGGAGAGAGGTGCTCTCTGGGAAATGGGGGAAAGTTCGCTCGATTTCCGGACACATTATCGAAGATTGGCAATCCACGATTACTGAAACCTGGCGAGATGATCCGAAATCGAACTTCGGCGGGTTCATCGGGGATGCGGGCAGTCACAAAATCGATTGTCTGTTCTATGCAACCGGTTTAGAACCAGAAGAAGTCTTTGCCTGGACCGACCGCTGTGGGAGCCAAGTGGAAATTACCGCTCAGGTCATTGCCCGGTTATCGGGAGATGTCCAAGTCTCGATTGATTTCATCGGGAATGGCCAATATCTGGGAGAGATGATTGCCATTCATTGTGAAAAGGCTGATGTCATCGTGCAGGACGGTCATGTGTATCTGGCCACGAATGATGAAAAACGGGAACTGGACGATCTCGAGCCCGCGTCGACCCCGGTCAAAGAATTTCTGGCAATGTTACTGGAAGGTAAAGAGAACATCGCTCCTCCCGAATGTGCCATGCCGGTCTATCAGATGACACGGGCGATTATCGAATCTGGCTCGACCCGTCAGGCAATTTTAATCAAGCCCCTAACCTAATACCTGGTTGTGGCTGTTCTTCAACCTATTAAATAACGGTTCGTGTAACCCATCAGAGGGTTTTAGGATCATTTCAAATAATTCTGGAAACTGAGTGTATGACCTCCCGATTTTATACGAACTCGATTGATGTGAATCAGGGAACGGCTCTGCTGGAAGAGGGAGAAGCCCATCATCTCCTGCATGTAATGAGATTGAAGATGGGTGAGGAAGTCACTCTATTCGACGGGAAAGGAAATGCCTGGCGTGGACGGATTACGAAAACCGATCGACGCCGTGCAGAACTGGAATTGCTGGATCAAATTACCGTTGCCACAAAATCATCTCGCGAAATTGTCTTGGCTGTTGCTCCCCCTAAAGGAGACCGGTTTCGTTGGCTGGTCGAGAAAGTGACCGAACTGGGCATCAATCGCCTGATCCCGCTCAAAACAGAACGCACTGTTGTCGATCCTGGGGCGGGAAAGATGGACAAACTTAAGCAAACCATGATTTCCGCCTGTAAGCAGTGCGGTCGAAATGAGTTTCTCGCGTTCGAATCACAGCGGAGTTGGGAGGTATGTCTGGAAGAATATCATCAGACGCATCACCTGCTCATTGCCCATCCCAACGGTGCTGAACTACGGGACATTTTTGTGAAGCTCGAACCCTCTCAATCCCTCTTAATCGGGGTGGGTCCCGAGGGAGGGTTCACAGAAGAGGAGATTGACCAAGCCCTTCAAGCACAGGCCAGTCTGGTCTCACTTGGTGATTCGATCCTGCGAACGGAAACCGCTGCGATCAGCTTGTCGGCAGCGGTGATGCTTCAGTAATTCCGTTCCTGTTCGCCTTAGGAGCTGGACTTTGGAGGGGTTTTGTCTTTAGAGGATGAATCACCTTTGACCTGTTTCGGCGGTTCAGGATTCGATTCCACTTCTGCTCCAAGATTTGTCTCCATCGTCGGGCCATTGGCGGTTGCGAGTTGGTGAGGACCGAATTGTTCCGCAGAGAGAGACTGTAATTCGAGGTTGAAGATTTTCACGAGAGCATACAAACAGGATGCAACCGTTGGTCCAATAAAGACCCCCCACAAGCCGAGTACCTGAAGCCCTCCCAGTACACTGACAAAAGCGAGTAGTGGATGCAACTTGGCTCCGTCTTTGAGAATCAACGTACGAATTACATTGTCCATCATCCCAATAACCACAGCACCAAAAATGGTGAGAATCGCCGCCTGGATATAATGCCCTTGCACCACGAGATAGATCGCATAGGGCCCCCAAACGATCCACGTTCCTAACAGGGGGATCATGGCGAACATGGTTGCGATCCCAAAGAACAAGAAGAAATGCCCGGAACCAAACAGATACATAATACCGGCTGTCGCCAAGCCCTGAGAAATCGCGGCAACTAATGTTGCGAGAATGATCGCCCGTACGACAGATTCAAACTGCTTGAGAAGTTCATTCTGATAGAACACATGCACTGGGATGAGTTTTTGAGTCGCTTCAATTAGCGCAGGTCCATCCACAAAGAAATAATAGAGCGCGAGCACATAGATCAGCAGAGCAATCAAAGCAGAACCAACTGCAGAGCCAATGCCTAATGCACCGCTCAGTGATTTTTGCCCGACATTTTTGATGATGGCTCCCAGATCCAGTTTGAGCTTTTGGCCCACTTCGTCCACACCTCGTTTAATTGCTTCCACCTTCTCCGGATCGGGCTGTTTGGCTTCGGCCTCTTCTTCGATGGGCTGACTTTCCTCATCAGTACTCGATATCAATTCGCCGGTAGTCTCTGCCGGGTTGACCGGGTTCTCGTTAGAAGTTGCTTCATCCGCTGAGCTGGATTCCACTGACAAGTCCGAGGGAAGTTTTTCAAAACCTTCAAATGTTTCTTCAGGTGTCTCCTCCTGGAGCGGATTCTCCTCCGGTTCAACCACCTCTTCTTTGACGACAAATTTGTCCAGGCCGAGACGGACAATCCACTCATCCACATTTAAGCGCTGGCGAATGGTATCCGTCTTTTGAGAGAGTTGCTCCAAATCAATCCCCGCCATCTGATAGGCCGCGGCGGAGACACCTATCACAAGCGGGAGCATCACACAACTGATGACAATAATCGTCGCAAGTCGAGAGGCAGAAGCGGGCTTCCCCTTCGACCATTTCAGGCAGCGCTTATACAGAGGCTGACATAAGATCGCCGTGATCGCCGCCAGAAACAGGGGCATGAGATAAGGGGTAATCACCTTATAAAAAGTGATCCCCAGGAAGATTATCAATGTCAGAATCACCCCGAGTGAGACCAGGCGGGGGATTAGGGGCATGTTTTTCATCAGGACTCAGAAAGAAGAAGGGGAGATGTATGATCCTGTCTGTTACATCTTGCCAGACAATAGATCTGATCCTCAAACCCTCGGCTGGATCGAATTTCCTCTTGTTGGAGAGGTTCCCGGACAGCCACAACTGGGTTTCAGGATGAGTTCTAACATAAACGGAGCAAACAATGTATCAATTTTCAGCATTCGTGGCTGTATCCCAGTAATTCTCATTCCGATTTCACGAGGTCAAAACCGTCTGCATAGGGGAGAAACAGGGCTTTCAGTTTCTTAAAAAACCTAAAAAACAGAGAATTTGCCAGAAACAAAGTTGTTCCCAAACTGATGTGGAAAAGGGGGTCACCAGTAGTGTACACTGCCTTTTTCAGCAATTCTTCATCTTGGGGATACATTCATCATCTCACTTTATTCCCCGTCACTGTAAAAATCTTGGCGTAAAAACAGGATTTTAACCCATCTGCTCCCTGATGCTTCAGACCTCACTTCGATTTTGGGAGCGAACTCTTTTGAATGCCTGGCGTCTGTTGTATGAACCAACGGGAAGTTTGTGATCTCGATGAGACGAACGTTCTTCCCGTCCAAGTTACCTTCACTTCTTCAGGGACTTTTTCCCAGGTACCAGACCAGCTTCAGCAATAGCCAGCTTCAGCATGAGATTGTCCAACTAATCACAAGGAGAATGGGTTCCCAAGTTTGAAACTGATTTGATGGGAGCTCTCAGGTATAAAGCCAGTCTGAAAACTTGTCCTATTCGCTTTTGCTCTAACGGGGAGACCTGGCGGAGATTTCTCTGCGAGTAGGCAACCTGACAGGGAATGTATTATGTCAAAGCGCTACATCATCACATTAATGGCAGCCAACCGAGTCGGTATTTTGTCCGCTGTGACAACAGGTCTGGCGGAACTGGGAGCGAACTTGATGGAGGTGAGCCAAACTGTTCTCAATCGGTTTTTCACCATCATCCTGGATGCCGAATTTCCTGAACACCGCAAACCAGAAGTGATTGTCGCGCATCTAAAAGACTTCTGCCGACCTTATGGGGTCGAAGTCGATTTGAAAGATCCTGAACAGGAAATACTCCAGGAAATGTCGGAAGACGATGTAGAACGTTTCTTCTTAACCGTCACCGGAAATGATGAACCAGGTTTGATCCGGCAGATTTCGGCCCGTATTTCTCAGGAGGGAATCGACATTTCGGATCTGTATGCCAAACGTCAGCCCGATCTTTCGTTTGTGATGGTCATGGAATTGAGCGTGCCGTATGGGATCGATGTGTTGCAGCTAAAGAACGATCTGGAATCACTTTGTCTGAAAGAAGGTTTGATCGTTACCTTACAACATGAAAACATCTTCGCCGCGACGAATGACCCAAGACCGATTCGATTGCTACCGGTGAAATCGGTCCACGCCATGTATGCGGAATAAGACCGGGTAACAGTTGATTGAAAACGACTCTAAAGAGACAATCGGGCTTCCGGTGCGCTGAATCGGTCCTAAATTCCTCTCCCTGCTGAACGACCTCATTTGAAAGAAATCTTAATGCCCCGTACCGACGACATTCTGTCAACCTTACGGATGGTGAAACAGGAAAACCTGGATGTCCGCACGGTGACGTTGGGGATTAATCTGTTTCGGTGTATCGACCGCAATCTGAATCAGTTGTGTGACAACATTTATGACCGGATTACGAGCTCTGCCAAAGATCTCCATGCAACCTGTGAAACCGTTTCCACGCGCTACGGGATTCCAATCGTCAACAAACGTCTGGCGGTGACACCGATCCAGCGAATTGGAGAAGGATTTGCTCCCGAAGAGCTTGTCGAAATCGCCCGGACGCTCGACAAGGCCGCAGCAGAAGTCGGCGTTGATTTAATCGGCGGTTACTCTGCTCTCGTACACGGAGGTCATACGCAGGGAGCCATCAATCTGATTGAATCGTTGCCGGAAGTCCTTTCTACGACGAACCGGGTTTGCTCCTCCGTCAATGTGGGAACGACCAAGGCGGGCATCAATATGAATATGATTAGCCTGCTCGGGAAAAAGATTCTCGACATCGCGCATGCGACGAGTGATCGACAAGGTTTCGGAGCCGCAAAATTGGTCGTATTTGCCAATGCCCCCGAGGACAACCCCTTTATGGCGGGGGCTTTTCATGGTTCTGCGGGTGCCGATACCGTTATTCATATTGGGGTCAGCGGCCCTGGGGTGGTAAAGCGGGGACTCGAACGATTCCTGGAAGCGGTACCGACTTGTTCACTCGACGAAATCGCAGCAGAAATTAAAAGCACTGCGTTCCGAGTGACGCGTGTGGGAGAACTTATTGGCCGAGAAGTGGCCGCTCGAATGGGTGTCCGGTTTGGCATTGTCGATCTCTCACTGGCCCCTACCCCCAAAATTGGCGACTCAATCGGCGAGATCCTGGAACTGATCGGTTTGAAACATGTCGGCGTTCCCGGTTCGACAGCCGTGCTCGCCTTACTGAACGATGCCGTGAAAAAAGGAGGAGTCTTCGCTTCATCCGCAGTAGGAGGACTTTCGGGAGCCTTTGTCCCTGTGATGGAAGACGCGTCCCTGGCAGCAGCGGTGCAGAAAGGTTATCTGACGGTCGAAAAGCTGGAAGCGATGACGGCCGTCTGTTCGGTCGGTCTCGATATGGTGCCGGTTCCCGGCGATATTTCCCCTGAAACACTCGCCGCCCTCATGGCGGACGAAATTGCCATCGGTGTCTTCAATAACAAAACCACGGCGACCCGTATCGTCCCGGTTCCGGGGAAAAAAGCGGGTGAGTTCGTCTCATTCGGCGGCCTGTTCGGTGAGTCAGTCATTATGCCGGTTCCCGGAAATGGTTGCAGCCATGATTTCGTAAGCCGAGGAGGACATATCCCGGCGCCGATACAAAGTTTGCGAAATTGACTCTACTCTCTAATCAAAAAAAGACAGCCGCGAATTTTACTTCGGGCTGTCTTAAAATCTATCAAGAGCAGTGGCGATCACTGTCTAATCAAATAGGCTGAAGGAATCAGTGGTCCGTTAAGTGGAACGGGGGGGTCATTTATAGCCGGGGCAGGAGGTGCCAGTTCCACACCGACATCATTCATCAGGTGATGTAATGTCGACTCGATCTGATTCATCTTGGCACGAATACCCAGATGACCTACCGGGTAGTGATTATGGCGAGTCCAGGTCTCGACATCTTCTTCGAGGTGATGAAACAAGGCATCCATTCCGCCCAATTGCTGTCGAATGGCGGCCCGGTTCTGTTGATGCTCCGCGGCGTGTATGTACTTCGCGACTTCGTACAACCTGTAAGCTTCGGCATAGGTTGTTCGGAAGCCATGATTGTGGGCGTAGTTGTAATGCATATCCAGCAGAAAGTATTTCATTTCAGTTTCTAACTGACTGGCTAGATCGTCCACATGGGAAAAAGAGCCGAACTGAATGGTTTGCAATTGCGGAGCTGTTCCGAAATCGCCGGAATTCGGCGTGAAGAAATACTTGCCGTTTCGAATGACGTAGCTGCCATGATTATCAATACGGGAAACACCCGGAACAACTTGATTTGGCATTTCACGAATCACATTTTGGCGGTAACCCCCAATGACGTGCCCGTATGAATCACGAATAACTTGATTATGTTGATCGACCTGATAGCGACGGGGATAGAAACTGTAACCTTGTGCCGAAGCAGACTGTTCATCCACTAAAAACAAACAAGCGACCAATCCCAAAGCGATTCTTGCAGTAGCCATATCATCCGTCCTTCTGAAAATGAATGAGACCATTTGAATTGGAGTTGTGTTTCTGGCCACCCTTACGGGCCCCGTGGCCAAACTACTCATTAGAAAAAAAAGAGCCAAAAACAGGCTTCCCTCCGCCTCAAGATCACAACTTCTTTTCTTACATAGAGATAGTTCTTTCGCTACCGATATTTTTTGTAGAAAAGCCCTCTATTTCGCGGGACAAGACGTTATCAGGTCGACAACAACTGTCCTCAATTAGAGACGATCATGTGGCAAATATGGCCGGAATCAGGCCGATAATTCGATGACAGCAAAGACCAGAAAGAACAATAAGCATAAGACCAGGGCGATGTTTGTCAGCAGATGATTCCGACCGGCCCCTTTCAAATAACGATTACTGCCGAGCAGCAGCAGCAGGATGACCGCGAGCATCGGCACAAAGCAGGCTCCTAATACGGCATACAGCTTTAAGGCTCGTTCGAATTTCGTAAAGAGACCCAATACAGGCAAGGTCGCCAGAGCATAAAGGTAAAGCTTGTAAGTCTTCAGGGCGGGAGTGACTTTCTCAACCTTTTGTTGAGCGTAGGACTGGTTCCAGAAATCGGCGAAGAGATAGGGAACCGATTGCCAAACCCCGAAGAGACTACTGAGAACGGCACTCCAGGTGCCAAATAGAAAGAGCCACTTCATGATGGGAGCCCAGTGACCGAGGGTCGGGTTGTCCGAAAGTTGTTCGCTCAGTTTGAGGAGAAAGGCCGTGTTTTGGGCATCGTTGGAAACATGACTTCCGATGATGACCATCGCCATTCCAAATAGAGCTGTCATGGTGTAACCGATTCCCAAGTCCAGCCGCATTCCGCGCAGGTCTTCCAGTGATTGTTCTCCAGATTCCCGAATCCAGTATCCATAACAGAGGATGGTTACCGTCCCACCGACTCCGCCAATTAATCCGATGGTCCAGGCTACTCCCTCTGGATGTTCCGTCGGAATGATGGGGATCGCGATTCCTTTGAGTAATCCAATCCAGTCATCATGGATTAAGACTGTCGTTAACAACACAACGACGAACATGATGCCGATACAGACTGCCATCAGCTTTTCAAAGAGTTTGAACCCACCGCGTAACACCAGAAGAACTGCCAGCAGCGAATGCAGGATGCCATAGACGATTTTACTTTGGGCTGTTTCCAGGCCAGGAATCGGAAAGATCGTCGCCGCCACAAGACCGTTGGCGTTGAGAAGTGCACTACCGACAAAAAAACTCCAGATGACAAGATAGATCAGGAAGATCGGTTTCGTAATCGAACCCAAACGTTTCAGGGAACCTTCCAGCAAAGTCTCTCCGCTGGCTAATTGCCAACGGGCGAGCCCTTCCGTCAGCAGGAACTTGAGAAGTGCCCCTAACAAAACGGCCCAGAGGATGGTCGTTCCCAATTTGTTCCCCGCGAACGCTCCTGCTGCGAGATCCCCCGCGCCAACCCCAGTCGCCGCCACGAGGATACCGGGGCCGAATCGGGCGAGCAGATTCTTTTTCGGGGGGATGTTACTCAACGCGAGACCTCGTTTACCGGGTGCGACCTGAATTTCATCGAAACGATGTTGCGAAAAGACATCGTGCCGCATCAGGCGCGTAGATTCAACATTAATTGCCAATAGAACCCAGGTTACGTCTCCCCAAGTTCAAAACAGGTAATTCACGTGATGTATTCCGGCAACATGGGTCAATCGAGTGAAAACGGCTGGCGAAATAATTTCCATTTCACGGATCCCTCTGTAATATAGGGATTAATCACATTAAGCCTGTCTCGGAAAAAGATGGGATCCCCCGGATTGGCACGGTGATCGCAATAAAGGAAACCATCGCCCATCAACTTACCTCTTACAAAAAACATCACCTCTTCTCATAATTGAAGAGACGATCATAAATCACTGACCTCTCTGAAAAGCCCTGCCACTGCACCCGGCAGGGTTTTTCTGTGCGCGGAGCATAAAATAAAACCAACCCATGATCATTTTGAGAAAGAGATGCAAGTTGTTAGATTAAATGTAAGCTGCCTCACAGAAGTGAGCCCCCTTTTAATCGATAATTGATTAAATTATGCTCGACTCTTCGATCGCATCAGAGACGTGTGAACATATCACCAGTTCAAGGCCGGGTAATGAACGAACAGGATAAATTTCAGCTCCAGAATCAGGACTCAAACTGGCGAGATTGCCAGGCGGGGGACATTGGTAAGGTCTCTGCGCAATTGAAACGACGACGACGAGTCCGCACGATTCAGCAACGGGGGGCTGTTCTCGGTTTGATCCTGATTGCGGTCGTGGGGCTGGGGTGGTTTACGATGCACCTTCAGAACCAGGACAAACCTGGCGGTCACCTCGTAGCGGGGCTCTACTGCTCAGAAGTCGCAGACATGGCTGAAAAATTGTTTGCGGGTGAGCTGGAGAACAAACAGGTCGCTCAAATTACCGGGCACCTGGACGGGTGCCCTGACTGTGTGGAGCACCTGGAAAAAGCTCGTCAGGAATACGAGGAACGAACCGGCGAAAAAGCAAAATTTCAATATCCCCCCGAACCCAAAGTCGTCCTGGCCCCTCTTATGCCACGGGGGCTCTCTGTGGCCCGGGTTTGGTAACTGCTCTTCCGACTTTGAAGGAACTGCTTGACCCGATCCCCATTCGGCTGTATAGTTGAGCCAATTCAAGCGGAGGGGCTGCCCCTCCATTCATCAGAGATATAGTAATACGTTCCTGAGTTAACTGAATCATGACAGGCATCTTCCTACTGAACCTGCTACTATTAGCCCCTTCCGGAGACGGACGGTCTTAGGTTCATTGGATACAGCCTATCCAGTATAAACAAAAGCCCTGAGGTCCCCGTCGATCTCAGGGCTTTTTTTGTTTAACTCGAAATCCTCCGATGTGACATCAAGAAAATTGTTGAACGTCGAAACAGCCTCAACCGAATTTCGAGCAAGTAACTTCACCAATATCTCAATCACTTTTCACATACGTTTTTTCAGGGAGTCCCAGCTATGTCGGGTGATATTGTCACCATCTTCGACACCACGTTACGCGATGGCGAACAATCTCCGGGTTGCAGTATGAATACTGCCGAGAAACTGGAAGTTGCCAAAGCACTCGTCGAACTGGGTGTCGATGTGATCGAAGCCGGGTTCCCCATTGCCTCGCCAGGCGATTTCGATGCCGTCCGTCAAATCGCCGAACAATTCGGAGACCGAACGACCATTTGTGCTCTCGCTCGTTGTCGGGTGGAAGACATCGATCGGGCCTGGGAAGCCATTCAGAACGCCGAGAAGAAACGAATCCACGTCTTCCTTGCCACAAGTGCCATTCACCGTGAGCACAAACTTAAGATGACCAAGGAAGACATCATCCAGCGGGCAGTGGAGATGGTGAAACGGGCCGCAGGATATTGTGACAACATCGAATTCTCTCCGGAAGATGCCGTCCGCACGGAACTTGATTTCCTCACGGAAGTCGTCGAACGAGCAATTGAAGCGGGCGCCACGACGGTAAACATTCCCGATACCGTCGGATACGCCGTCCCCAGTCAGTACTACAACTGCATTCGACATCTTAAAGAAAATGTCTCCAACATTGAAAAAGCGGTCATCAGCACACACTGTCACGATGACTTAGGCATGGCCGTTTCGAACAGCCTTGCCGCAGTGGAAGCGGGAGCCCGTCAGATTGAGTGCACGATCAACGGCATTGGAGAGCGGGCCGGAAATGCGGCGCTCGAAGAAATCGTAATGGCTCTCCGAACCCGGGGAGATTTTTACAAGTGCAGTACGAATATCGACACCAAGCGGCTGTACCCGACTTCGCATTTGTTGACCACGATTACCGGCATGAAGGTGCAGCGTAACAAGGCGATCGTCGGACGAAACGCATTCGCACATGAGTCAGGCATCCATCAACATGGGATGTTGCAAAATAGTGCGACCTACGAAATCATGAAGCCGGAAGATGTCGGTTACCGGGGAACAAGCCTTGTCCTCGGCAAACATAGCGGCCGGCATGCCTTTCGTAGCCGATTGCAGGAATTGGGCTACGAATTGGACGACGAAGCCTTTCAGCATGTCTTTGAAGACTTCATTAATTTAGCCGACAAGAAAAAAGAAGTTTACGACGCGGACATCGTGGCGTTGATTGAAAATCAGTTGGGAGAGACGGTTGATCCCTGGAAATTGGTCAGCTTTCATACCTCTGCCGGTTCGGGGAATATTCCAACAGCGACGATTCAACTCGAAGATGTCGATGGAAAAGTCCATTGCGATGCGGCGACTGGGGATGGACCAGTGGATGCTGTCTTCTGGGCACTGGAACGAATCACGGGGATCGCGGCTCGCTTACAGGATTATCAAGTTCGCTCGGTTTCCCATGGAAAAGATGCCCTCGGTGAAGTCGATGTCGAAATCACCGTGGGCGATCGTTCCTATCATGGAAAAGGGGTCAGCACTGACATCATCGAAGCAAGCGCCCGAGCCTATCTCAAGGCGCTCTGCCGGGTGGAACAACAACGGCTCAAGGAACAGCCGGAAGTGATGGAAGCCCCTTAGATTTCGGGAACAGTTTCTTCCCGGCCTTCTTCGGAAGCGTCCTCCCCTGGAAAACCATTCGATTCTTTCAGTTCTGACTCTTCATCGACTGCCTCTTCGTGTTCTCTCCGGAGCAATTCCCGAATCTCACGGACGTCCTGCCGCAAATCGTGAATCTGTTCATGCAGTTCTCGCATTTGCTGCAGGACTTCTTCCAGGGCCGCAGGTTCATGTTGGCGACGAGCACCCTCTCCGCGATCTAAATCACGCTCAAGCTCTTCAGCACGTTCAAAGAGTTCACGAGCACGTTCGATTTCACCGGCTTGTTCTAATAGCTCCGCCGCTTGACGAAGTTGCATAACCCGGTGGAACCCTTCGGGCTGTCGTTCCCGACCTTCAGCAAATTCGGGTGTAAATGGTCGCTCTGGACTCGCTTGCCAACGTGTGTTCCGATCGTCTTGTAATGGTTCTGCTGAACTGCCTCCTGCTCTTCGCCTGCCTCCAACTCGGACTTCAATATGCCGGTTGTTCTCCATATCTAATGGTCTTGAGAAAGAGTCACGATTCTCAGGAAAGTTAAGTCCAGGTTGAAAGGGTTCCTGGCTCTCTCGACTTCTTCGCCCACCGGGACTTCGAATTGGGGTAGGTTGAGCGTCCCCATTATCGTTTGGTCCCATCACAACAAAATCTGTCGTTCGAGCTCGTCGTCCAGTCAGATTTTGAATTTCCTGTTCGACATCCCGAATCTTTTTATGAGTCTCTCTAATTTCGCTCAAACGCTCCTGTTCCGGCAATGCATTTTTCAATGTCGTGTCAAGTTGTTTTAATTTTCCAAAGAGTGAAGTTTTTAGTGCCATGAGTGCTTCCAATTCGGCATCCAGACTGAGCTTCTGTTCTTCACGCTCGTGTGGCATTGATCGCCGATTTCTCAAGTTATGTTTCGGAGTGTCCCGAGTTGGTTCGTTGAGTTCAAAAGGAACTTCCTCAACCCCCGATTCAGCTTCTGCTTCAAGGACAGGACCTTTTCGCACGAATAACTCGGCATCTAAGGGTCCATACTCTGCTTCTCTCTCTGCAATCCCAACCACGGTATCTTTACTCTGCAAAAATCCATTCAACACCTCTCGCACGGAATGAGGAACTTTTTTCAACTCGATTTTCAGATTCGCTTTCCGTTTTTGTAGTTCCTGTTCTTTAATCTGATCATACAGGTATTCTTCCACCGCATTTCTCTGCTCTCCCAACCCCTCAGCATAATTGTAAGGGGCTTGTTCGATCTCGGCAGTCATGTGATTAATGTATTCCAGAATGTTCCCCCACATGACTCGCTGGCCATTGAGCTCAATCACTAATAGTGGGTTCACTCCCGTGGCAGTTGCTTCGAATGGAACTGGGATCGCTACAGCCGGAGGTTGATTTCCGAGGGGCGCTTCTTCTGGTACGAGGGAGTCATCTGATTCTACTTTCCTCTCATCAACAGGGTCACCGACCGCGTCAAAGAGATTTAAGTTGCTTTCGACCGGTTCTGGCGGTCCATTCAAATCAGGTACTTCATCCTGGCTAAAAATCGGCGTCGGCTTGAATTCGAACCGTGTTCCTAACAGGAGCGAAGTTACGATGAGAATCGTCAGTATCATTGAGGTTCGGAAAAGCTTCATTGAAGAACTCCTGCTTAGATTTGTCTGTGTGTCCGAAGTTGTTCGGTTACGTTTAATGAATAGGTTCAGTCAGTTCAGTCAGTTTTTGTTGCAGTACTTCCAGTTGGCGATTCAGTTCTTCCGTTTGATCATGAATCTTTCTGGTTTTGCTGCGAACAACAGGAGAGTGTGATGTCGAGAGCCGATTGATTTCCTCGGTCTCGGTTTGTAATTGTCGTGCTTCTTCTTGAATCTGGTGAAGATAATGTGCGGGGAAAGAATCCATAACCGGTTCAGACCCAACTGATGCTGAAAAGGCAGGCTCTACTTCCATCTCTGTTTCGAGTAACGGAGGATTCTCTCCTTGAGCTGCAATCTCTATCGCCGGAACGAGAAAGAGCAATCCCCCCAGGCAAATTAAACTGCCCAGGCAAGTCAGCCCTCGTTTCCAATGGGATGATTTCGGTAATTCCTGTTCATCCAGCAATTGCTCGACCCGATGAGTCAACTGGCTTCCGCCAGCACCCGTCACGGTCATTGACAGAGCAACCCGGTTTGCCTGTTTGCGGCTCGCCATGGAAGTCAGCGAACGAGCCAGGGTAAACCGGTCGATTCCTTTGGTAAGGGCCCAGGCATCGCATAACGACTCCGCCGCACGTTGCCATTCTCGTTGAGCCAGAAAATTGAGCGGCTGAAACGGAAATAACCAGCACAAAGTGCGTCCAAACCAGAGCCACCCCACATCATTTCGCACCAGATGCGCCAGTTCGTGGGCCAGAACGGCTTCGAGTTCTTCCGATGTCAGTTCGTCTTCAATCCCGACTGGTAATAGAATGCTCCAGCAACGACAGCCACTCGCGGCTGGTTCGGAAATCTGTTCCAGTTGAAAAAACCGAATTGTTTTTCGGATCTTTGTGCGATGGTTCAATCTCGAAAAAGCCTCAATGATGGGCCCTGATTTTAAGGGGGTCGCGTCCTGCAAAGCTCGGTTCAGACAACCGAAATTCGAGCAAAGCCGGATTAGTCCCAGCAAGACCATTCCTCCAGCCAGAATACCGACAGCCCAGAGTAAGGAAGAGATGTCAATATTTGTCGATACAGTCAACGGTATCCGAGATGCAGCAACCGGAGTGGTCTCTGGTTCCAATTTGATTACCGGTTGTGCTTGTTCCTCAAAAGAAGATCCTGCAACACCTTCTTCCGGATGACTTGTGAACTCGGTTACTAACTCACTTCTTTCATAGGAAACCAGATTATCAACCGGTTCTGCAAATCGTTTTTCCAAATTCGTCTCGATAAGGCGGTCAACGTTTCCTGAGGATAGTTCTGACTGATTACCTTCGGAAGGACTGTTCAACCAGAACGAAGCGAACTGTTCTGGTTCCAGTTGCCAACGATTGTTTAAGAATACCATTTGTAAGGAAACAGTTAACAGGGGAGCAATCACGGCGATCTTCCAGATCGTTTCCAACACGGCTGGATTTCGATTGAGTCGTGAACGCAGGACAAACCAGGCCAGTCCTAATGTCAGCGTTGAATGCAGCAAATAGGTCAAGAACAACGAGCCGATGAAGTAGAGGTTATTCATCTCCTTTTACCTCCCGTTCTTTCTGACGAATCAGTTTTTTAAGACGCACCAGTTCATCCTGATCAACGTCACAACCCTCCAGCAAATGACTGACCATCGTTTCCAGATCTCCTCGAAAGAGCTTCTGAGCAAGGTCAGTCACCATCGAGCGTGAAACTTGGTCGCGCCGAATTCGAGGCCGATAAGTGAGAACCCGTCCATGGCTTTCCCGGGCGACATGCCCGCTTTTTTCCATCTTGGTCAACATCGTCGCAACGGTAGTGTAAGCGAGTTTTCGCCCCGCCTCTTCCAATGCGTCACGGACGTCTGCCACGGTCGCTTCTGCGCGATCCCACAAGACCTGCATGATCGCTAACTGGAGATCCGCCAAATGAACATCTTTGGGCATGAAGCCAGTCCTTTCCAATACCAGAGCCATTTACTACTGAAGTAGTATCATTACTACTCTGGTAGAAGATCTCAAGAGGAATTTGAACGATGTTTGAAATTTACCAGAAATTGCTTGACCAACCAAAGTGACCACTGTTATATATATGTAGTCACTTTTGAATTACCAAGGAGAGCCGTAGTGTTCCTCAGAATTGAAAAAGGGTCCGCTGTTCCGATTTCACGACAGATCAGTACGCAGATCACCGCGCTTTGTCTCTCCGAGCAATTGCACCCCGGGGACAAACTCCCTTCCGTGCGCGAGCTGGCTCGTGAACTGGCCGTTAACCAGAACACGATCCTACGGGTCTACGAAAAACTGACTTCGGAAGGAATCCTCGACAAACGACATGGAGCCGGAACCTATGTAGCCGATTCACCGCCGATCAAACAACTTAAAGAGCAGCGGGAACAATTCTACGAAGAATGGCAACAACTGGTCCGGCAAGGTTTACTACTAGGTTTGACAAAAAAAGAACTGAAGCAGTTACTGGAAACGGCCCTGGCCAGCGAAGCGGCCGAAGTTTCCACAGTCAGTTAATCCGGATTAATCACTCACTTCTCTGTAGTCATCTACATACAGACAACACAGGAAATCATTTCATGTCTTCCACCGTTCTGAATGTCAGTCGACTTTATAAGTCGTATGGTCAACAACAGGTCCTGAAAGAACTTTCCTTTTCCGTCGAACAGGGACAAATCGTCGCGATGCTCGGACGGAACGGCGCAGGAAAGACGACAACCATCCGGTCTTTAATGGGCCTGATCGAACCAGATAGTGGTGAAATCGATGTGCTCGGTTTTTCTCCCCTGGAGCAACCTCTCGAAATCCGCAAAAGGATCGGTTACCTCGCGGAAGATCAGCAGATGTATGGCTGGATGACTGTTCTGGAAACGATTCAGTTTGTTTCGGCATTCTATGAACAATGGGATCATAAACTGGTGCAAAGCTTGCTTGAGCAATTCGAGCTACCGCCTGGAGCTAAAGTAAAATCCCTATCGAAAGGACAAAACGTCCGCCTCGGATTACTCCTGGCGCTCGCACATCATCCCCAGATGGTCATTCTGGATGATCCTGTACTGGGACTTGATCCGATCATGCGAAAGGAATTCAACCGGGATCTAATTACACATCTCCAAGCGGAAAACTGTACGGTGCTTTACAGCTCGCATTTACTATATGAAGTGGAACCGATTGCGGATGTGGTCATGATTCTGCATGAAGGATGCATTTTGCGACAAGCGTCGACAGAGGAACTGAAAGCGGATGTGAAACGGGTGATCTTCTCTTCAGGAATAGCGCCACTTGGTATTCACCAGATGCGAGTGATCGACGCCCAGCAGCGTTCCCATCATCTGGCGTTGACCGTGGAGAACTTTCAGGAGACTGAAACAGAATTGGACCAACGTGGTATCTCTTACGAAGTCCAGGATCTGAACCTCGATGAAATCTTCGAAGCGTACATTATTGGCGACCCCAAACTTCCCTTCAATCATCAAGAGCCGGTGGAAGTGTGATGCCGTAATTGTTTTCGCTTGCAAGCTGCCCACTTTTATTTGAATAACACAGGTAAGTCACCATGTCACCCGAACTTAAAGCTTTGATCCGCAAAGAATGGCAACAGCAGCAAAAGTACTTCTGGGTCATGTTGCTCATTCTAATTGGTCTGGAAACGGTACTTCTGCTGTTAAACCCTGAGCTAGCCGTTCTGTTCCTCGTGCTGACAGCTCTCAGTTCGTGTTATCTGGGAATTATGGTCGCAAGTAGCGTCGTTAATTCCGAGAGTACTGCGAGAACAGACTCGTTCTATCAGTCGCTGCCTGTCGCTCGCCAAACGAAGGCCGCGGTCAAATTGAGCATGGGGGGAGTCGTTCTGCTGACGCCTCTCTGCCTGGCTTATGTTTATGATTTTCTACTCATTCAACTCTGTGCCTTCCTGGATATCCTCTCCCCCAAAAGTCTGGAAGGGCTGAATCCAGATTTCGGGAACAATTCAATCTGGAAGTTGGCGATTTTCTCCCTGATTGTCGCCTTGAGCTTTTATTTGTGGACAGCCGGAATCGCGCACCGAGCCGGCACCTTCATTCGTACCGCCGCCTCAGGGCTGGCGATTCTGGTTTTTGCGGGATTCATGTTTTCGCTTCCAATCCTGTTTGTTGTCATGTTCCCAACTAATGCTCGAGCAATATCGCAAGTGGAACTGGAGCAGATGTATTCAATTGTTATGCTTCTGAATAGCTGGAACCCGTTGGTGCCATTCGCGATCTTGAGCGATATGGACATCTCCAAAGAGCTCCCCAATATTGCCCTGGTCGTGCAGTTCATAGTGGCGGCGGCTCTTGCGTTCGAGTTTATAAGAAATTACGGCACAGAAACCCCCGAAGTGAAACGAGATTTCGTTCTACGGATCACCAGTTGGTTCAGCGATTCCTGGATGGAATGGACCACCTCCCGGTTGCAGTCGAACATTCTCGCAAACCAACCAAACCGCCATTCAGTAACCAGGTTACTTATCAGTCAGCAACTGCGTTCACAGCGGCCGTTACTGTTTTTATTATTACTGTTGGGATGCTATCTGGGAGTGTACCCAGTGATTTATGCCTGGAATAAGTCACTCCTTCCCTTACGACAAAGCGCGAACGATATCCTCCTACCCTTGTTTTTTACTATTGGGCTGCCCGGAATGATCCTGTTGGGAACAACGGTCTTTTTGCCCGACCGTTCACTTACGATTCAATCATTCTGGCGGTCGCTGCCCCTCTCCCCCACGCGCTGGTTGACCACGAAGTTTCTTTCGAGTTTGCTGGTGAGTTGTTTCTGCCTGTTAGGCCCCTTCCTGTTGATGAACATACTTTTCAACGCCTATGGCTGGCCGACGACGATTCTTGTGAGGGGTTGCTGTCATCTTGTCGCCCATTTTACGCTGGCTGCGTCCCTGTTCTGGCTGATTGGAAATCCATTACATTCAGCCGTACTGACAATTGGCTATTCGGCCCTTATTCATGGAATTTTCATGGCCATCGGGCCCGGCTTTCATTACGGACCGTCGTTCGATTTGTTGCTCACCAGTCAAGTTGGCGCGCACACGGGTATGTTTTATCTGATTTTCGGACTACTGATGCTCCCACCCCTGGTTCTGCTGGTACGACAGAGGAGGCAATACCGACTGACGGCTTGGTGAGACGGTTGGCTTATAATTTGAACTAGCTTGCCCAATGCTATTTGTGTAACATAATTGTTAAATGAACTCAGCACAGTAGGAAGGTTCACAAAGATGTCGACGCAGCAGATCAAGACAAATTCCGGGTGGATTTCGCTGGCCAGTTTGACTGTCGTTCTCGCTCTATTGTTCACGACCGGCCCATTGCAGGCCGAGGAGCAGGTTGAACCCTACAGGGAACCGGAAGTCGACCGTAAACTTCTTGATAGGATCGAGATTCTGCTACACGCGCGTGAATCGAAATTGAAGCAGGTTGACTTGACCGTAAAGCAGCTTTTTCAAACTGATCCAAATGAGTTCAAACAGTTTCAACAAGATCAGAAAACCATGCAGGAGAAGATGGCACGGGAAAACGTGGTCCTGGATCCTGATATTTCGACTGTTCAGACGGAGCCATTTCCGAAACCGTATTTTGACGGACAAGAGCATGCGGATGGTTTTCGTTTCCGGAATGACGTAGCCGGAAACATGCTACTCGATGTCTATGAAGGGAGCGACCTGGAATCTCCAACAGTCCAGTACGGGTGGTACGGTGATTATTGGGAAGCATTTATGCCCGGTGTCGTCGAGAGAAATCGCCCCCAGTTGATTTTGGGACAAACGCATTATGCCCCTACTCTCTCGACTTGCGGTTTGCATCTTCCCCCCTCTCTCGCTGGAAATATCCCCGATAGTTTTCCCATAAAGAGAACGTGGTCGACTTTGCTGTCAATCACAGGAAAATTTAACCGCCTTATTGAATGCCGACTTGAAGGGGATTCGAGAGCGATTCTTGATCTGGGAGTGACGTATTATGGCGGGTTATCACTTCGTGCCCAAATGATTCTAAACCTGGAACAAGGCGGTTTAGTGGAGCAGGTCACGATCGTGGAAGGGGTTAAGACAAGGGGGACCTTCGATGAAGTCCTTAGCGAAACCTCAGGACTGATCATGACCATAACATGGTCGGATGTACGAGAGGTTACCGAGGGCTTGTATGTTCCGTTCAAAATGGTCGAGTCGATCAAACGTGTTGAGCGAGTCTGGGTGAGTGAGGATCCAGTACCTTATTTAATCAATCCCAAAGGTCGAATCGTGAAGATGCCCACCGGAGAAAAAATTGTAGACTGGAACAAACTGGAAATGAAATCGTATGACCTCCATACGATTACTCGAACCACCACCGAGTTCTCATTGATTCCCGAAGAAGAAGATTTGCTTGCCGTACAACCTGTTTACCCTGTCGGGACTATTATTCGAGATCAACGGCCACACCCAGATCATCCTTACAGGTTCTATACCCTCACAGAAGCAACCACGACCCGCGACATGAGAGGCAAGGTGGAAGGGCCCACACGTGAGCAACTGGGGCGTCCTGCATTTACGGGAGCTGAGCCGGTTCAGCCTAACTACATTCCGATCACGCTGGTTGCTATTTTCTGAGTCAGCGGATTGATTTTGTTTTATCTGGCCTGGAAATACAGCTTCTGGAAACGGTTCTTCCAGAATCCAAATTGTTAGAGCGAGTTACCATTTACCATAGCGGATCCTCCTGGACAAAATCTAACGGTTCTTTCCGGGCACCCACAGTACATCATCACGTCCGTCGTTATTGGCCAGGCGACCGTAGACGAAGAGCAAGTCCGAGAGGCGGTTCAGGTAGATGATGACCTGGGGGTTGATCGACTCTTCTGCGTGTAATTTGAGAACGGATATTTCTATCCGGCGACAAACAGCACGGGCGAGATGGAGATAAGCGGCGGCGGGCGTACCGCCGGGCAGGATAAAACTTTCCAGCGGTTCGAGACGTTCATTTGCTTTATCGATTGCCGCTTCCAGCCGTTCGACCTGGCTGGCGGTTACCCTTAAGGGTTCATACTCCAGTGGTTCTTCCGACTCGGGAATACACAAATCGGCACCGACATCGAATAAATCATTTTGGATGACGGTTAATGTTTCGCGGATTTCGAGTAGCAGTTCGTTCGTGAGGACGACCCCCAACAGGGAATTCAATTCGTCAACTTCGCCATAGGCTGTGATTCGTGAGGCTGTTTTCAGAACACGATCGCCATTACCGAGCGATGTTTCCCCCTGGTCACCACTTTTTGTGTAGATGCGATTGAGATAAACCACCGATTGAATCCGTGAGAGAATGTTACAGAGAATGGTTACCGCCTGGTCGACGGACTTGAACATCAACCTTGTTCGGGCCACTCAGCGAGTTTGCGGAACTCTTTGTTCTCATGTAGAGAATTGAGGTCGGGATCTTTTCGCATCCACACTTTATCCTCTTCTCTACTGAACCCGCTGTTCACAGCACGTCTCAGCGCATCAATCGCTTTATTTTCGTATTCGCTGGACAAGTCTTCCAGATTTTCCGGGGCTTCTTCGGTTCCCGCTTTCTTTCGAAGTAATTCTAAAGCGACACCATACACACAAGCGGTGTTATAGGCAAAGTATTGTGCGTTATACTGACGCTCTTCAAAAAAATGAGACTTTTTGTCGAGGAACTGAAACGCTTCTTCCGGTTTCTCTTCCCGAACCAGAATGAGAGCTGTCCCAGTTATCGACATTTGGTCGCGTGGATCATACTCCATTGCTTTCTGAAAATCTTCTTTGGCTTCAGAAAATTTTTCGAGCTTCAGATAGGCATTGCCGCGCCCCGACCAGGCCATGGGAAGCTCAGGATCGATTTCAATCGCCTTGGTAAAATCAACCAGGGCGTCTTCATAGTTTTCTTCTTCCATTTTTGAACCCGCGAGACCGATATATCGGGTTCCAGGAGAAGACCTCCAGATGTTGAGCAGTTTCTCATAAGCTCGTCGCTGCTTGTCCCCATTTCCCTGTAGACTTGCCTTAATCAAGGCCGCTCTGG
>JAGQQC010000179.1 GCA_020426395.1 Planctomycetaceae bacterium | reverse complement strand
ATTCAGGCCGCTTCTGAGCAAGGGCAGATTCAGGTAGCCAATCTTCTCTGTCCAGGGAACACGGTCCTTTCCGGTGAAAATGCTGCCTGTGAAGCGGCCGCCGAATTAATTGCGGAGAAGGGGGGCAAGGCTGTCCCGCTCGCAGTCGCCGGAGCATTTCATACCGATCTTATGAAACCGGCAGACGTACAGCTCTCCGAGGCACTCGCTGGAGTGGAACTGAAATCCCCGGAAATCCCGGTTGTCTCCAACGTTGACGCGGCCACTCATTCCGACCCGGACGAGATTCGCGAATTGCTGGTTCGACAGGTCGTGAGCCCCGTTCTCTGGGAAAAGTCGATGCAGTCCATGTTTGACGCTGGCGTCGACGAATTCTATGAAATTGGTCCCGGTAAGGTTCTCAAAGGGCTCCTGAAACGGATCAACCGGAAAGCAGCCTGTACAACGATTAACGATTCTCAGTAACAGGGCCACTCGAATGGCCCGTTTCTGAGGAGAAGCCTTTCCATAAACTCAAGGATTGGCTAAATTTATAAAAAGCAAACATTTCTGATGACGTCCCTGTTCATGGAGTGGCAGCGTTCCCCATGAGTTGGTACATTTTCGGAAAATCAGGCTGGGTCGCCTTAGTAAGTTCGAAGAAAGGTGAGGAGTCAGTAGACATAGCCGTAATTTGAAGCACGGGGCCTTTAATTCGAACTAATACTACTTCATTGATCAACTTTTCCAGAAGATTCTCCCTGGTATGGAGAATGACTGGAAAGAATTTCTTTTCCCCAGCAAGCTCTCACTCTCTGTCAGATAGCTCGACTGACCATTTCAGGTTGACTAAGATCGGTGGTAACAAACCACACCAGAGAGTAAAACCAGGGTGGTTGGAGAAAAGGTTCAATTGAACTAACGTTAAATTATCAATTCTGAGCGAGCCACCAATCGGCTTCGACCTCAATTAAATTCAAAACTTCATGTTCCCCCCATCTACGGCTGGATGCGGGTGCATGGCGACCGGAGGAATAGGGTAGTGTCCGATAATATCGAAGAAAAAGTCTATAACATTGTCAGCGAACAGCTCGGTGTTCCCAAAGAAGAAGTCAAACGGGAAAGCCACTTCATTGAAGATTTGAAAGCCGATTCGCTCGACATCGTCGAGATGGTGATGGAATTCGAAGAATCCTTTGAAATCACTATCCCGGATGATGACTACGACAAAATTCGCACCGTCGGTGATGCGATCGACTATATCGAGGAGAAGTCGTAGCGCAATGAGGAAGCGCGTTGTAGTAACAGGAACGGGAGTCGTCACCAGTCTGGCCACTGAAGTCAGTGTGTTCTGGGATTCGATTTGCGCCTCTAAAAGCGGTATCGGCTTGATCGAGCGTTTTGATACCTCCGAGTTCAAAGTCAACTTCGGAGGGGAAGTCAAAGGCTTCGATCCAACCGAGCACATGTCTATTCCGGCCAAAGAGGTTCGACGACTCGACCGTTTCGTTCAATTTGGAATGGTGGCCGCTGCTCAGGCGGTCATGCAATCCGGCATGGATTTCACACAGGGCGATCCCCGTCGTTACGGCGTGCTTGTCGGTAGCGGTGTGGGTGGCCTTCAAGAAATCGAAACACAACACAACACGCTTTACGATCGTGGACCAACCCGCCTTTCGCCATTCATGATTCCCAAGATGATGGTGAATGCCTGCAGCGGCAATCTCTCCGTCTACTTCGGATTAAAAGGCCCGAACAGTGCCGTTGCCACGGCCTGTGCTTCCGCAAACAATGCGATCGGCGACGCCTTTCGACTCATTCAATACGGCACTGCCGATGTCATGATCACCGGAGGAGCCGAAGCAGCGGTAACCGCGATGGGACTGGGCGGCTTTGCCCGTATGAATGCTCTTTCCACTCGCATCGATAATCCTCAAGGCGCCTCGCGCCCATTCGATCTCGGGAGAGATGGTTTCGTGCTTTCCGAAGGAGCCGGGGTCGTCGTTCTCGAAGAATACGAATTCGCCAAAAAACGAGGAGCCAATATTCTGGCTGAACTGGTCGGTTACGGGATGTCGGCAGACGCATCCCACATGACCGCCCCGGACCCGGAAGGTCTTGGTAACTCGTATGCCATGAGTATGGCCTTGGAGGACGCTGGCCTCAACCCGGAACAGATCGACTACATTAACGCACACGGTACCAGCACTCCGCTGGGAGATATTGCCGAGACTAATGGAGTCAAAAAGGTCTTTGGTGATCACGCCAAAAATGGCCTGATTATGTCGAGCACCAAAAGCCAATTGGGTCACTTATTGGGTGCCTCTGGCGGAGTTGAATTCGTTGTCTCCGCGCTTGCCATCCGAGACCAGGTCGCACCACCAACAATTAACTTGGACGATCCCGATCCTAAATGCGATCTCGACTACGTCCCCCACGAAGCGCGCCAAACCAAACTCGACTGTGTGATGAGCAACAGCTTCGGATTTGGCGGTCACAACGCTTCGCTGGTCTTGAAAAAGCTGAGCTAATTTTTCACCGAAGACCTGCGGTGAATCTAAAACATTGCTTGAGACTGTTCGATATGAACAGTCTTTTTTTTGTGTCAGAAAGGCTGTCAGCTCTCCAATCGCGAACCCATCTCGATGAATCGTGTCCCATTCAAAGCAATACTTCTTTGAAACCCAAAGACTGGTTACGAATTCATACTAGAAGTGGTCCTTTAACCCTCTGATGGATCGAAATGGTCCCTGAATTACAGGGTTAAGAACAACCACAACCGGGTTTTAGGGTGGGTTCTACTCCTGAATTTCAATTCCCGGTTAATTAACCTGGTGCATCGCAAACATCTGCGAGCGGGTCCGACATCATGAATGCCGAATCAACACAGATCGAACGGGAACAAAGCCTGAAATCCCAACGGGTTGTCTGGAATATTCCAAACTCTATCACCCTCAGCCGGTTGGTGCTGGCCTGCGTGCTGTTTGTTTTAATCGATGTGCAAGGATTCTGGATCACGGCGGCAGTGCTTTTCGTCTTTGCCGCTTCTACAGACTTTCTGGATGGTTACATCGCTCGTAAATACGGCATGGTTACGATTTTGGGCCGCATTCTGGATCCCTTCGTAGATAAAATCATCGTTTGTGGTGCGTTTCTATTTTTGCTGGGGGTTGCCGAGCGATCCGGCGTTAATGCCTGGATGGTGCTCATTGTAATTGGACGCGAGATGTTCATTAGCAGCCTGCGTGGTTTCCTGGAAAAACAGGGACAGGACTTCTCGGCGGCCTGGAGTGGAAAAGTAAAAATGACGTTACAATGTGTCGCTGTGACGTTCAGCCTGTTATCACTCAGCCCGGATTATTTCTTTCAAGAGTCCTGGTTTCTGATCTGCCGGGATATTCTTCTCTGGGTGGCGATTCTGGTGACACTTTACAGCGGTCTTGAATACATTTTTCGTGCGACTCATCTCTGGAGAAATTCAGACGATTAATACGGAAGCCACGTGACGGGAGGTCAACTTTTCTGGTTCGGTTTTATTCTGAAGGGGAGTAGCCTTCAATGAGTTCGCCTGCTCCTCAATCAGTGCCGCCAGATGTCTTTCCCCGTGTGACTCAGTATCTGTCGCGTTTTTTCCTACGGCATCCGCTGCTCCTCACCCTCCTCCCGTTCGCCGTCGGTATTTCAGGCTGGGAATTTCTTTCTAAATCCTGGAGCCTCTGGCCAGTCCTGTTTTGCTGGGTGGTTTGCCTGTGTAGCTGGTTGTTCTTTTTTCGATCGGGTTGGCAGTTATCTAGCCGGTTCTGTCTTCTGGTACTTTGCGGTTTCACTGGCATGCTCCACTATTATGCCAGCGAACTGCCTGCATCTCGAAATGATGTACGCCAACTGGTTCAATCTGAACCACGGTTGATTCGAATCCAGGGAAGACTCCTCACGAATCCCGTCGTGAAAGAAAAGCAAGTCAGCGAACGGGCCCCCGACTGGCAACGAGTTCCTTCGACAACCGCAGAATTAGCTGTGGAGCAAATCTATGAAGGCGACACTCCAATAGAAATGACGGGGCGTTTGTGGTTGACGATTCGCGGCAAAGGGCTTGAGGTAAATCGAGATGACCAAGTGATGGTGCTCGGCTGGCTTGAACAACCTTTTACGGCCTCCAATCCGGGCGAATTTGATTTTCGAGCCTGGTTACGTCATCAAGGGATTCACGGTGTTCTTCGGGCTAAAGAAACTGCCAGCGTACAACGGATATCCTTACCGAGTGATAAGGCAAGTTCGTTTTATAGAACCTGGCCCAATTGGATCAGAAATCGTTGGTTGCATTTTGCTGAAGAACATTTACAACCTGAGAATCAGAATCTGGCTGCGGCCATGATTCTGGGAGTTCGAAGCGGTATTACTCCGGAACAACAGGAGCAGTTTTCACAAACCGGAACCATGCATTTGTTGGCAGTTTCCGGTTTACATGTAGGTATATTGATTTTCTTTTTGATCGTGGTGCTCAAACTGATCCGACTTCCTCATCAGAAGTTGCTTTACGTCATCATTATTTGTATTTGGGGCTACGCCTTCATTACGGACATGAATCCCCCTGTCCTGCGGGCATCTTTTCTCGCCACGTTTTTGTTCACAGGAAAAATACTGCTTCGCCAGGCTTCTTTAATGAACTTGCTTGCCTTGGCCGGACTCCTCATGCTTTTCTGGCAACCTTCAATGTTGTTTGATGTCGGGGCTCAGCTTTCCTTTCTGGCCGTGGCGGGAATTATCTGGAGCAACAGCCGTTTCGTATTCTCTAAAAACCAACGTATTGTTGATGGGAGATGGTGGCAACGGATAGCTCATAGAACAACATTCAATCTAAAGAACTTGAGCCGCTTAACTTTCTCGATCTGGTTATTTACAGCACCACTAATTCTGCTCAAGTTTCATTTTATCGCTCCCATCGGGTTACTGATTAATGTCCTACTCGCTCCCCTGGTGCTGATCCTGTTATGGGCGGGGTACCTGATGAGTCTGGCCCTGTTCCTGCTTCCCCCATTGGCATTTTTGCTGGCTGTTCCATTTGATAGTCTGTTAAGTCTGTTTCGGTATTTAGTGGAAACGGCCCACGAACAAGGGTGGGGAACGTGGTATGCGCCAGAGCCCCCTGTCTGGTTTTTGATCGCCTATTATGGGGGTTTGGTTGGGGTTGCGATCTTTGGCGAGCTCTTCAGTCAATTTCGAAGATGGGGATGGATTAGTTGGGGAACAGTACTAACGATCTCGTTCTGCATATTGTTACTACCAACTTCCTCGCAAAATCTAGTGATCACGATTTTGAATGTGGGGCATGGTTCGGCGGTATTGGTTGAATATCCCAATGGCAAACGTCTGTTATACGATCTTGGCTCGAGCGATGGTGGAAAACGGGCGGCGAACGTGGTGGAATCGGTATTGTGGAACGAAGGTAAAACTGGTGTGGACTGCCTGTTGATATCGCATGCTGATGTAGATCACTTCAGTGGGACTGATGTATTGCTGGAAAAGATGCCAATCGCTTCCGTCTGTTGTTCTCCCCAATTTATCGATTTTCATCAACCGGCCGTCGAGGGACTCATTCAACGATTGGAGAAAGAAGAAATACCGGTGCGGCTTGTTCAGGCGGGCGATGAATTACTCCTCGATAATACTGTCACGTCTCGAGTACTCTATCCTGAAGCTCAAACTCGTCTACATCAAGATAATGATCACAGTCTCGTGTTATTCATCGAGTATGCTGGCCGGAGAATTCTACTGACAGGGGATCTGGAACCAGAAGGGCAGCAGCACTTACAACATTTGCTGAATAGCCGATTATCAGTCGATGTACTGACTTCTCCCCACCACGGTGCACGGGAGGCGAATAGCCGTCTATTCTTCGAGCAGTTTTCTCCTCGAATTACTACAGTCAGCAGCAATGATTATTCACCGCAGCGAGCTCAGGAGATGCAAGAAGCCAATCCAGAGGGGGAAGCGATCTATTTTACTCGGCGAGATGGTGCAATTCGGATTGAGATAGCCCGGAGCGGTGTTCTCAAGGTGCATCCCTATCTATTACGTGTCACATATTAACGTAGCGACTTCTGGCGGCGCAAAACCACGTTTTCAAGGTCTTTTCGTGTGTAAAAGCCGCCACACTTATCTTGGACAAGATCTAGAGGAAGGGATGACGACGCGTTTACAGACAAGGGATTAAAAAACAGGTGCCGTGATGCTTATCATGCAGACGGACTTTTGAGGCTTTCTTCATGCTGACGAAGAACTTCTGACTTTTCTTTAAGCCGTGAATGCAATTCTTTGAATTGCGTATACGCTTCCTTGAACTGCCGGTGAGCAGAGAAAAGTCCAGTGGGAGCTTCGCTCTCACTAAGAACCGCTTTGTGCAAATTGGAGATTTTTTCTTCCAGGTTATTTTGAATTTGTCTGATGAAATCTGTAGACAATCCTTCCAGGTCCCGGCTGAGATCAAACACTTTTTGGCGGTCTGCAATTCTCTCAATTTCATCCAATTGTCGCGTCGACTCTTCCTGCTGATTCGCAGCGAGTTGGTCTTCTGTGACTAAGCGTCCAAATGGACTGAAGGCTTTACGAGAGTTGTCGGAAGCCGTTTTAGCTTCTTCGATTGCTCTTAGAGCACGCGGATATTCAGGTTTCAGTTCTAGTGCTTTGTTGAGCTGCACCAGGGCCTGCTGGAAGTTCCCCATCTGGGTGTATACTTCGCCCAGATTCACATAAGCATCGACAAATTCTGGATCAAGATTAATCGCTTCACGATAGGAAGAAACTGAGAGAGCAAACTGTTTCAACTGTCGGTTCGCATAAGCAATGTTAAAGTGCCCTTCGACACTTTTCTTTTCCCGAAGAAGCCCCTTACGTAATATGGCGGCCGCATCACGATAGCGTTCCAACTTGTTGTAGATTGCTCCCAAGTTAATAAGGAGTTTTCCATTCGCTGGATTTAACTGGATTGCCCGTTCGAAATGCTTCGCAGCAAGTTCGTAATCTTTGAGAGCAAACGCGGAAGCCGCCAACCCGGTATGAGCACTACTCCGCGTTTCTTCCTGCTCCAGTACTTGCTGGTACAGTGCGACGGCGTCTGCATATTCTTTATGGCGATATTTTCGATTCGCCTGCTTTTCGAGCAGATCGATTTGCGTTGCTTCTGTCATGGTTCAGGTGACTCTCTACGGTTGATTAAATCAGTTGTTGCAATCGCAGATCCATCGCTTGGGGCTATTACTCCGATTTCAGGGAAACCAGCTTACTTCGCGGGCCAGGGTGAAATTCAATTTTGGATTCACGAGCTAACCAGCCGACTCCCTGCATGACTAAATCACGAGGTGCTTCGATCTCCCGCGAAAGTTTACTCAACGTCACGGGGCCTTTTTCCGCCAGATAATTCCATACTTGTCCGGCGACGACACCAATCTCCTCCACTTGACTACCCTGTACATCCATCGTTATTCCGGGCTCCTTGAACTGGGCTGAATCATGAAGATCCGTAGATATAAGGTTCTTCTCGAACCTGTTGTCCCGCTGAGAAGACCACACTTTCTCAGCATTACGAAGGACATCATCGAATTGTCCAACATCGCTGGGAAAACCATCGCAAAAAAGCGAAGGCTTCACCGGAGAACGAACGCGAATGACAATTCGACGCCACCACTGAAGTATGATTCATCTAGAACCCATCCTGAAACTCGTACGTGGTTTTTCTGAGCCAACGAGTTTGGCTCATATCCTGAAGTTTCAAGATAACTTCTAAATAGCCAGAAACTGACTTCACTTCCTCGTAAATGAATACGCAAAGGAAAACAAGAAATCAAATTCTGACGTGGACTAAGTCAGATGAAACTGCCGTCCGATGAATTTCGGACAGAATTGAGTCGTCGTTAGTCTTGGTGCACTTGTGACTTAGGATCACAAGCAACTGTACAGTTCCAGTATACCACCCTGTCAGGGGATGCAACACTGATTCCGTAACTTTCTCCTATTTTACCGGGACCGGTCAGGGGGAAAGCATCGGTTTTCGGTCCCACATTAGAGTTCTTCAAACCCCAGCAGGTCCTCTTCACATCGAAGCGATTGGGTCATCTGGTGTAAAATTGCCTCCGTCCCGGTCTCTCCACCTGGATATTGTGCCAGTATCAGCACCGTAAACCGGTCAGTCACAAAAGTCCTGATGAATGCCGTGTTAGGCAAATCGAGACAGAGGAATTCGATATCGACTGCCAAACTGAGATGGTCTCCTACCGTTTGTTCGGATTGATCAATATCGATTTCCTGATATTCATTCCGATACGTTTCAACGGCTGACTGGATCAACTCATCCAGATCAGGACGTTCGAAATACAAATTCAATACCCAGAACGCCGATTCCGGACTTTGAACCAGGACTTGAATCTCTTCCGCAGAAGTCTGCTCTTCTAAAGTCCAATCTGCAGGGTAGAAGAATTTCACACCATGCTGCTGGTATGTTTCGGTTAATGCGGGTTGATTCCCCAAGTCTCTGGTTCCTATCTAAGTTTATAAGTGTGTATCGAAACGGTTTTCATTGTAGTCGGTTTGCGTTAAGGCTTGAACCATTCGGCCAGTAATTGTCCTGTTGGAGTCTGGGCTGTTCTACTGAGTTCCTCTGGAGTCCCTGTGGCGACGATTTGTCCGCCCGCGTTACCTCCTTCCGGCCCCATATCGATGAT
>JAGQQC010000178.1 GCA_020426395.1 Planctomycetaceae bacterium | reverse complement strand
CCTAGTTTGCATGACATTCTCGACTACGCCTTTGACGACTTGTGGGAGAAAGACGCCCATTGGGCGAGGAACCTTCTGTTGTGGGCTACGATAACTGGAAGGCATGATCCTACGCGATCTTGCAGTAGGAGTGTCGTGACCCAGGACGATTTGATCTATCCATTTGTCGTAACCGTGTGGCGTTGGAAATCGCTTAACTCAGCATCCGTCTCATCAGAGACTGAAGCAGAAATAGACGAAATGATCCAGGTAACTATACCGTCTTTGACCGAAGACCTTTCATTCATCAACTTAATGGGTGAATCGCTGGGAAATGACCACTTTTATGCCCTCTTGATGCAAATGATAAGCCACAAATCCAAATTCTCCCGGCGTCGTCAGGAAAAAACGGAGAAGTGGTGGAAGGCAGCCCAACTTGCTTCAACATACTCGTGTTCCGAAAGATCTGAACGTGAAATCAAAAGATGGCTCACTGAGCATGACCAGGCTAAAGGGGATCACAAGACGCAACAAACCCTGCGCCGAGATATTTGGAATGCTACAGAGCATTTGACTTCTAAGAGTGCCGAGCGCGTTTTCCCACTTTTGCTTCCCCAGTATGATAAAACCAGTGAGGATCCCAAAGCCCAACAGGAATGGCGAGCTGTAATCCAAAATGCGGTAGCGCGGATTAATTCCGAAAGTGCCAAACGCATTGTCGAACAATTGATCATCGAGCATAACCTTAACCGTGAAGCTATAACGACACCACAAGTCTGGCAATTGGTGACTTGGGGGATCGGGGAAGAATTGATTTCCCATAAGGATGAACGATTTATCACACAGTGGATGGCCGCAAACGACCCTGCTAATGAAAATTCGTTTATGGGAGAGCTACGGCATTCCGCTGAAAGGTTTGAGACAAAACTGTCCCGATTAAATGAACTGAAAACTGTTGAACTCGGGAATTTGTTAATCACAAATAACATGATCAATGCAGCAGTCCGTGTCGCCATTAACAATCCCTCCGTGGCAATCGTGAGTAATGCGAATACTTCCTTGGATCCCAATACTGATGAACTACCTTCTTTTGTTTATCATGTCGTCTCACGCAAAGCGCAGCAACTGGACCCGAATCTGGTTGCCGCACCACCATTAATTCGTACTGCCTTCATTGAAGAAAAGCTGTCCTCACTGGAAAATATGTTTGAAGAAGGTCAGACTGCTGAAACAACAGTAGATTATCAGGAAGCCATCGCTTTCATACGCACACAACTCGATACCCTTCCACTCACTCCACCTGACATACAAAAACGACGCGCCGACTTCATCCAACGCCTCGATTTGGTCGAGCGAGAATTGGGGATAAGTGTCCCTCTGGACAACAACGGAACTAATTTCAGAAGTACCGATCCACGGTCGATACAGAATTACTTTGATTGCATGGTGGATTTTGGAGATTCTGATCTGCCTCACGGATCTCAAATAATCCTGCGTGAAGAACCAACACAACGCAGGAGTGACATTAAAAAAATAAGAAAGTTTTACGTCGTTCTAATGTTCGTACATTGGTTTCAGGTTACGAAAATGGATGATCTTGTCGCGAGGATTAACTCCAAGATTAATGGAGACCTTCTGCTGGAGCAAAAGTATACAAAAACGCCTGTTAATAACTGGTTAGTTAGGGACATCTCCCATTTTATCCAACAACAGCTTGGTCTGAAGTCTTCTCCGGCACTGTACAGCCCTCCCCAAAATGAGAGGCAGATGGACCGAGAATTGAATGGCACAGGAAAACACGTACTTTTCTTGTTTTACAATACGTTGAAAGATGAAGGCCATCTTCCGTGCTTTTGAGTGTTTGACAACCATTCAATTTCGACTATCGTCTGGCCCCTTGGATAAACAACACATGGGCCATGAAGGATGTCTTCAAGTAATGAGAACGAATCCGAACTGAGTAATATTGACTTTCGTGGAACCGATTTCCCTAGTGATCGACTCACTATTCGCCAACTGCGAGAACTCGAACCAGATTTGTTCGACCAGGGATTTCAGCGAGAAGAGTCCGTCCAGCCACTCTATTTCTTTCAGGAAGACCATACTGAAAATGGTATTGGCAGCTTACTCTTTCTCGAACGGCTAAACGCGACTTGGGCTTACGCGAAGGCAAAAGGCATTGATGGTCCGAAAGACTGGGACCGTGAAACCTATCGGGATGAACTGATCGATTTTTATCGAAAGTTCAAGCTTGCTTCCGGCATCAAACACGCCGAAGAATTGGTACGCGACGTCGAGCGTCAGGGTGTCCAATTAGCCCAGCAAAAGGGCCGATAAATTTATGGGATCGTTATCCCTGAGGCTTACTCGTTCAGCCCCTTTCTTCACCGTAACTTGTTGCAAATAGAGGGGATAACAGCGTGACAATTATCCTGGAAATAATCCGTATCGGGATGATTGTCCTGTTTCAATAATTCGCTTTGAACCCCTGTAAAACAAGGTTTATCCACACTCTGAGTTATCCGTAGAGTTACTGCGTGAGACGAAATGAACCGCGGGATTTTGTCTCCAGAATTTCCATCCCAGAAATTTCTCTTCGCAGGAATAAAATACGATGACCATTAAATTTCTCTCATCTTACGATGACTTTGAATCCGACCGAAACCGACGCCGCGCTGAATTCGAATCTGCGGTACTGCTGCTCATGGCTGTGCTGAATTTCGAAACGATCATTTCCCACCGCGAATATGAAAAGATTTTGAAGCTCATCAACTCGTTTCTGATGGCTTACGCGATGAAGCTGCTGGCATCGCATCCCAATCGCTACGAACTGGCCGAGGAAATCGTTCAACAGTGGCACCTCAAAATGTTCACGGGTGGTTTTTCCAAATACCTGCAAAAACAGGCTGGCCGTTCATTCACTCCTTACGGGCTCACTGCCCTCCGAAATCTTTGTATCGATTATTTCCGACAACAGCAGAAAAAGCGTGCTCGCGAACAACCGCTAATGGAAGACAAACCTGCTGCTTATGAGTCCAACTTGTGTGATGAGTTCGCAATCGACATTGAGTTCGAAAAGTGCCGGAGTGTGCTCGTCACGCTGCCTCTGCATTACCGGCAAACTCTGCACCTTGTCTACTGGTCTGAGTTGTCGCGTCAGGAGATCGCCGACCAGTTTGATGTCACAACTCAATGCATCGCCAACTGGAAGAGACGCGCTATCAAAATGCTGCGAGAGCAAATGTATGATCCGGATGTTGAGGCCTAACCAGCTCACGCCTGCAACTTCAGCCGTCGTGTGTCAGGCCGTTGTTTCCTTCAGGAAACAGCGGCCTGTTTTTATGGTGCCCCATAAGATTGGTGTCTGATTGTAGAAGAATCGTCGCAAAAACTTTCTGAACCGCGAAATCAAACCTATTCAGCGGCGTAAGTAATGGTGAAGGCCGTCATCAAATCCTTTCTCATTCCAGGAGTCTTTGCTGTGAAAATCCTCTATACGATTCTCGGATTACTGTACGTGCTGTCACCGATTGATGCCCTACCCGATGTGATTCCCATTCTTGGGTGGATCGATGACATCGGCGTACTCGGATACCTCGTCACGATTTGGTGCAGTGAAGATCAGCCAAAGATTAATTAATGCCCGCGCCTCGGATAGACGACCCGTTGTGAATGCAGGGCCCCTTGCGTGGTGCAATCTTCGGCCCTGTCACTCCCCTCCGCGAACCACGAAGACGCCGCATCAGCGGCGTCTTCTGTTATTTGTATCGCCGGATATGAAAGAAGCGCAGAATCTGCACTTCCTCTTCCATCACGCGATACACCACCAGATAGGGCAGGTTCGGGATCACCAGTTCCGTCGTGCCAGGAACCGTCCCGTTTCTGCCGGAATTCGGAAACTCCTCTAGTCTCTGAATAGCTCGTTCCAGGCGGACAACAAGTTCGCGAGCCTGTCGGGGGCTTTCAGCCTGAACATAAGCGTGAGCAGAGCGTAACGAAACGAGGCCACTTCGCAGCCAGCGAATCTTCATTTCTGTAATTCCTGGAAGGCCGATTTGACCTCGCGAGCCGTGACAAATTCACCTCCTTCCGCTTCGACCAGAGCGGCTTCCACTTCTTCGATCTGCCACTTCTGTAACGCGATGAATTCGGAGACCGCTTTCTTAATCAGATAGCTGCGGTCCCGTTCGGTGAGCGTCGCCAGCTTATCCAGGAATACAATGTCGTCCGCGTTCAGGCGACAGGTGACGTTGACTTTTTCCATAGTTCCTCCTTGGCTAATGTCTTCCTTGAGCATATAGCAACTTGCAAAGGAGCGCAAGTACTTCTGATGTCATACAGACTGCCGTTAGCAGCAAATAAAGGATGTTATTTGCTGCTTGCGCTCCGACTTCGCTTGGGGTAGAGTCGGGGGATGGAAGAAGATCGTCAGTCGCTATTGATTCTGAATCGCAATGAACTCGTCACCGTGGACGATGTCCCCCAACTCATCAGGGACGCGGGGGCGAGTTTTGCCTGGGAAGAATTCTTTGCCGGAGTGATTCGCAATCAGCACACCCGGATCGCTTATCAACGGGCGGTGCGGCAGTTCCTGGCGTGGCTCGAACCGACGGGAACGCCGCTGAACCGGATTTCGCCGGGGCAGGTGGGGGCGTACTTTAACCAGCATCCCGGCAGTGTGCCGACGCGCAAGGTGCATCTGGCGGCACTGCGGGCCTACTTTGATTTGCTAACGACCAGACATCAGCTATTCTTGAATCCAGCCACCAGTGTGCGCCTTGGCCGCTATTCTGTTGTCGAAGGGAAGACGCCGGAAATCAGCCGGGAGCAGGCGCGGATGCTGCTGCAATCGATTGCTACATCCACCCCGGTGGGGCGCCGGGATAAAGCGATCCTGGCGACGCTGATCTATACGGCGGCGCGGGCGGGGGCAATTGCCGCCTTACGCGTGCGGGACTTCACCTCGGACGGGACGCAGTACAGCCTGCGGTTTCTGGAGAAGGGTGGGAAGTCCCGATCGATCCCGGTACGGCATGATCTGCAAGTGGTGCTGTTGGCAGCCTTGGCCGATATCGGCTGCGAAACGTTGCCCAAGGAGGCTCACTTGTTTCGTACCGCTCGTGGAAGAACGGGATTACTGGGAGACCAGCCACTCAACAACATCGACATTTGCCGCATGGTCAAACGCCGTTTGCGGGACGCCGGGTTGCCTGAGTTGTACTCACCCCATTCGTTTCGCGTGGCGACCGTCACCGATCTGTTGGAGCAAGGGATTCCTTTGGAAGATGTCCAGTATCTGGCGGGGCATGCCGATCCACGCACGACACGATTGTATGACCGACGGCAAAAACGAGTGACACGGAATACGGTTGAGCGTATTTCAATTTGATCGATCCCACACGTATAGTCTCCGATTCTCACCCAGCAAAAACCAATTGCCATCAGGCTACTGGGGGCGTATGGTATGGTTGCCTAATTATGGCAGAACATCAACAACCGTCGATCTGCGTATGACTTCACATTCAAATCGAAAGCCCAATTCCGTATCTGACTATGTCTGTTTCTTCTCTGATCAAAGGAAGGCGAATGCATTAGAAGAATTTAGAGTGAAGTTCGAAGCAGAGCACGGTACCACCGACTTAACCAGAAAATACTCATGCCAATGGCCTATGCAGCAACAGGATTGGTTCCTCAAGAATGCTCCACAGAAATACTGGGACAGCCTGCCTGCTTTCGTACAGGGATTTATAAAATTACAGATCGACACAAAATGCTCCAAAGGTCAAATGGATGACATTCCCCCCTCTCTGCTAAAACTGTACATGTCAGGAAATATAAGAGTTATTGATTCTGATCGTTCACGGTAGAATCGTCTGAATGTCTTCCTTCGGTGCCCGCCTTGTCCGGTGGTAATATAGTCTCATTCGTATCTGCCACTTCATTCATTTCAGGATGTATTCCTGTAAGGACCACATTGTCTGCGTTACTGTCGGTGTCCGGAGAAATATCCGGCACTTCCCGAGACCGGCTTCTAAGCATTCTCGCGTGAAATTCTTCGACATCGATGTGCATACTCAATTGCTTCTGTGAAGGTAACGATGCTTTCTCAATGCGACTTTCAATAGGCGCGCACATTTGCAGAATTGCGTCCATAGATCTCGCACCATGTGAGTATTTATCCATCGTCAACAATGCATAGATGATGTCTTCATCAATGTTCGCTATCCGGAGGCCATTTGTTTCGGTCACCATTTTATGTTTTTCGATCAGGCCTCTGAGGATCATCGCCCGGCGTAAGATCGGCTTCACTTTTCCCGCTGGTGCATCAATCGGGGCAATGTCAATATGGCCGCGCAACCGACTGATGAAATCCGGCCCCTTTTGATCCCGGAATTCTGTTTCCCGAGGGCCATTTTCCGGCAACGCTCCGCGTTGAACATCACGTTTCTCGGTTTTTTCGCTTCGCCCATTCGCGAATTCGTTAAAGCTCGAATATATCCCACCTGCAAAAACAAAAATCGCACGTCCGATTTTTATCGTCTGACGTGGCCCATAGAATATTCCGTCGAGCATCGGGGCGAGGAAATATTTTAGCCAACCAAGTTGTTGTCTCTCGAATTTGCAATCGAATTCATCAAAAAACAGCAATGGCACACGACCTTCGTTATTGATGACGCTCGCCCTCGTAATTGCCTCACCCAGATCGTCGACCGTTCTGAATTGTGCGACGTTGTATTCCACGGAGTCAATCCCGCGTTTTGAATTGTTCAGGTCTCGATTGATTTCCTCTACAAGTTGTTTAACCGTGAACGATTTCCCCGCTCCCGGCGGGCCGAAAACGGCGACTGATGTGGGCGCAATCGCTTCGTCAGTCGCCTTGCACTGTTCCAGATAAGTTTTGAAGAGATTCGACATGCTCCGCAAGCTCTCAATATCGGAACGCTCAATCGCGGTTAGGTTTCCAAACTTCATGATCGGGAAGTAAATTGGTCTACTTCCAACATTCTTAACGCTTATCTTACTCTTACTGCGGCTTGATCTTGTCGGAATTCTGGGTTTTTCGCCGAACGGCAATGTTATAAAATCCGGTGTGTCCTCATAGGATTCCAGATACCCTGGACGGCGCAGCACTGATGAAACAATTTCAGGACTCTCCGTTATCCACTCTTTATTCAATACGGAATCTTTCCCAAACATCACTATCCCCACGCCTACATTCAAACGGGACAAATGCCCAAAGGCGTCTGCCATACCCTTGGAGTCTTCCTGTTTCAATTTAGGCGGATTTACCTCACGGTTCAGAATCTCCCATTTTCTCAAGTTGCGACTAAACCGGCTTTCACTGGGATTCATTGTTTCGTGAGGAATCTCGACATGCCCCAACGTTTGTCCCGAGGTATGTTCAAAGTTGCCGTACCCCTTTTCAAATATCTTCTGTAAACATGAATAAGGCTTCTCTATGAACTGCTCTTTTCCAATCAGCCCAATCCCGGATTTCTCCGAGGGGTAATGCTTATCCCATGGCACCTGGTAGCCATGATCGAACATTGCCATACATGCGAGCAGTCCTGTCTTGATCGCCTCTGCAAAATCTGGTGTGCCAATTTCCGTACTTGGTGAATACGCGTCCGCCACCATTTTTGTCAGCGCGGCGATCAGAAGCACATTTTCTCCTCGTATAAAACCCTCCTCATTTTGGTTTCGGTAAATTCCATTCTTCGCAAGCGGCGCGAAAACAAGTTGTCCTTTGCGTCTCCCCTTTTCGTCGGTCGAAATATGGAGAGCCCCGGAAATACCAAATCTTATGATCAAATGCTTAAACTTGGACAAGACCTTTAGTTCATCAAAGTACAATAATTCGTGGGCAATATCTTCAACCGATTGTTCCCAGGAAATCCGGCGACTGATCCAAGCCCCTTCTCGCCGCAATACGTTTACCGAACAAACAACGCATACCTGATCCGCGTGTTCCGACAGGGTTCTCCAAAAACGTAGATTGCTGTTAAATTCGAGCTCGCCATTTTCCAACTGTTCCACGGCTGGCAAGTCATGAGCCAAATTCACGATGACTCGTGGTTTACTGTTCATTCCAGCCGTGGCGGATTGTCCGAGAACATTTTCGACCAATTTCATCGCGCACTGTTGCCCATCATCTTCCTGCGCTTCGGGATAACTTCTCCAACTCCCAGCCCCGTCAAATATTACCAGCATGTCTGGCACTTGTTGTAGTTGTTGTTTTTCGTCTGCATCGGTCGGTGGCCACACCCCAATGTTATCGAATACCCCCTGTTCCTTGATGGTAATTTCATCGCTAATTGGCAGGACTTTCGCGACTCGAAACACATTTTGATACTTCCGCAATTCAATAAGCGATCTTAACATTGTGGTGTAGGATGGATATCCGGAGATCGAAGTATCAGCCGATTCTCCTTCGATGGGACCACGGTGGCTTACCTTTACGTTTGTCGAAGAGTTCTCAAATATAGCCTTGAACGCTGCCGTGGTATGTGATGCGCCTGCGGGCACGTATACATCAAATGCTCCGAATGGCTTTCTCGCGCGCGCACGATCAGAAATAAACCCTTCGACGTATTGAGTATAGATATCGAATCCGGTGTCGCCAGTAACGGCGACGTTCAAGATGTTATTCGTCATTGAAATGCGCTTCTAAGTTGAAGGGGTACCGAAGAGAGGATGCCGTTCAAAAAATTAAAAAAACAATCATTG
>JAGQQC010000177.1 GCA_020426395.1 Planctomycetaceae bacterium | reverse complement strand
CCAGACGAAAACCGTCTCGATCGAAAAGAATGAGGGTCAAAGCGAAATTTGATAGTGCGTCTCTCTCTTGAATTCCCTCGGACTCTTTCCAGATCGAGCCTGATCCCTTTCCGACGGATCAACCTCCTCGCAAACAAAGAGCATAAACCAATGATATAAAATGACTTACACCACAGACATGCAATTTGTTTCAGGAGATTTTTTGAAAGCCTCCCGTTAGTAAGCCCCTAGTCCGGTTCGCCTGGAGACGATTTTGTGGATTTTGACGCTAAAAAGGCCGATTTTGATAGTGGGGTGGTGCGGAGATGATCTCTACTCTCGCCAGAGGCGGGACTACCCTGCGGTGTTTTTCGTAATCCTCTGTCAGAACTTGATTTATGACTGACTTTACCATCCAACATTTTCAGCAACTGGCTGAGCGCGCGAAGGAAAACGGAGACGCGATCGCTAGCGGTCTGAAACAATGTTTCGATACGAATTACACCGTAGAAATCGGCGATCCCACTCCCCTCCCCGCAGGAGCGGAACGAGAATCCTTGAATGAACCGGGACTGTTGATTGGTATTCGGGTGGGATCCTCCGGAACGGTCGTCATTCTGCCGGAATCATTTCCGTTACCTGGCTGGTATCGAGAACCGGATGAATCTCAGAAATCTCGTCTGGGGACAATCGGTATGGAGTGGTCTCTGGCCCTCTATCCGGAAGAGTTGATGGCCGAAGAGTTCACGGCATTCAGTTTTGACAATCTGAACCAGGCAATCGATCTCATCGAGCCTGATGCTGAAGCACAATGGATTCCACTGGCCGTCACAGCCGAAGGAGCAGAGGCCCCCTTCACGCTGTATCTAATGGGTCCGGTCAGCAAACCCTGTCTGAATCCCACCGCCGCTGCGGAAGAGGCTCAGCAGGCCGCCAAAAGTCAGGCGGTGATGGAAGGGATGGCTTATGCCGATCCAGGCGGTCAGATGACAGAAGAAGAACGTCAGGCCCGCATGCGGCGGATCATGAATTTGAAAGTGGATGTCTCTGTCCGACTCGCGGAAAAACGAGTCGAGTTGAGCCAACTGGTCGCCATGGCTCCCGGCTCCTTGATTCTGTTTGAGAAAACGTGTGAAGAGTTACTCGATTTGTACGTTAATAACACTCCCTATTGCCGGGGAGAAGTCGTCAAAGTGGGTGAACATTTCGGGTTGAAAATCAACGAAGTCGGTTACCATATCGAGCGGGAAGCCCGCATTATCTGACGACGGCACGTTGCTTCAAGAGTGCCGAAGAACTGGACCGTTTCCAACCAGTAAACGGAAGTTCGAATTGCATCCGATCAATCGATTTTGATATGATCGATCAGCTGGGAAAATCCCAACTCGCTGCTTACAAAGTTTCCCCCTGCCCCCTGCTCCTGTCTGCTCGCGCCCACCTGCCGGTCAATCATACTTACGCAACGGAGTTGACCATGTTACGTATCAATGGTTCTTCCAATAAATTTTGCGATGGGATCAACCGCCGCAAGTTCATCGAAATTGGAGGACTAAGTGCGCTCGGCATGAGTCTGCCAGCCTTGCTTCAATCCGAAGCCCAGGCTGCCACGAGCCAAAACAGACAAAAGCGTTCCCAGCGTTCCGTCATCCTGATCTGGCAACATGGTGGACCGTCACAACTTGATACGTTCGACATGAAACCGGAAGCTCCTTCTGAATACCGGGGACCTTACCAATCTATTGCTTCCAGTTTACCCGGTCTTGATGTGGGTGAATTGATGCCGGAGCATGCGCGGATTATGGATAAATGCACGGTCGTGCGCAGTTTCTCACATGGAAACGGAGACCACTGGGCGGCCGCGCACTGGATGCTGACTGGACGATTAGGCGCGAATGGTTCCAGCCGAGCTCCCCGCTATCCATCGATGGGTGCGGTAGCATCTCATTTATTAGGTCCCCGACAATCGGGGGCTCTCGCTTCAGTGAATATTAACGACGGCGGGTTCGGTTATCACGGAGCCTCCTGGTTGGGCGTGGCTCATAACCCGTTCCGGTATGGCGAATACAGTTACGGTAATGAAGCAGGCCGACTCCCGACCGGAGATCATAAAAGTTTTTCCCTGGTCGACGGCTTGAACAGTGACCGATTGATGAATCGACTCTCCCTGCAAAACCAGTTCGACAAGATGCGTTCCGGAATCGACACTTCCGGAACCTTTGAGAACATGGATTCGATCAATCAACAGGCACTCGATATCATCACGTCAGGTCGAGTGCGTGAAGCATTTCATATCGAAAAGGAAGATCAGAAAACACGTGATCTGTATGGCCCCGGTTGGGGTGAACAAGCCTTGCTCGCGCGACGCCTTGTTGAAGCAGGTGTTCGCTATGTCTCGCTCAACACGGGGTACTGGGATGATCATAGTAACATCCAGGGAGCACTCGATAATAAACTTCCGCGTCATGACCGGGCGGTTGGAGCCTTGATCCAGGATTTAGCTCAGCGCGGCATGCTCGAAAATACTCTCGTGGTCAGCGCCGGAGAGTTTGGACGCACCCCCAAAATCAATAAAGACGCTGGTCGGGACCACTGGCCCAAAGCGCAATCAATCCTGTTTGCGGGAGGTGGCTTAAGACATGGCCAAGTCATCGGTAGCACGAATTCCAAAGCGGAATACCCAACTTCAAAGCCGATGGGAGTCGAAGATTTCTGTGCCACGATCTACTACAGTCTCGGTCTCCAACCGGACGATGTCATCTTCGACCACAGCGACCGTCCAACCCACATTCTTCCCAGCGGCACAGTGCCCAGCGAGATGATGTAGAAAAATGATTCGACCGCTGCTTTCTCCGATCTTCATCTGGGCGATCTTGCTGATCATCGCGATCAACTCCCACTCGAACAATTCCCTGATCGCCGATACCGGCACCACCCATCGGCTCCGTTGCCGGATAGTCACCCCCCTGGAATATGCCAACACGCCACTCGATCCACTGATCGATTTTGGAGATTGGATCCCGAATAAGGATCCGTCGCAGCTTCTCGATCCCAGTTCCATTGTCATTATCAACCTGCGTACCGCAGAGCAGGTACCGTATTCGCTATCAGCCGATTTTCAGTATGGTAATTCGGGCCGGGTTCTCTGGGTTGCGAATCATCCAGAGGCCACCGAATACGAAATACGGTTTCGCACCACAAACAAACGAACCCTTCATTCGCCCGCACAGAATGTTCCGCGTATTGGCGTTGGCGACTTGCTGCGCTACAACACGGACACGCCTCACGCGGTGACAACTTTCTATGCAGCCAGTCTGGTTGATCTCAATAGTGATGGTCAATCCGATCTCGCCGGTTGCTGGAACTATGCTTATGCACCTGAGGAAACATGGAACGGAGTGATCGCCCATCTTCGTCTCGATGGAAAACATTCAAAGAATGAGACTTTAATCCGTGTGGGTGAGCGCACTCAGTTGCGATACCAGCGTCAAGACGACGAAACCAACTTCCGATTCTTCGAAGGGACTTATCAATCGTGCGATTTCGGTGATCTCAATGGAGACAACCTGATCGACCTGGTCCAGACCGATCAGTCCTCGAGACAGGCCCGGTTCTTTCTTAACTCGGGCAAATCTGAACCGTCCGGACTACCCATCTATGAATTCGCCGGTTCGGTTCCCGTTTCTGGTTGGGAGGCGAGCCGTATCGTTGATCTTGATGGCAACGGGACTCTTGATCTCGTCGTCAATGGCAATTTCATTCCGAACAAGAATCACCAAAGCTGGCCCTTCGAGCCAGGTGAGGTAAAGCCTTTGAAGATCGGCGAGCAACCTGACTTCCTCGATCTGAACGGTGACCAGAAGCTTGACGCTGTAATATTGGTTCCCAACAACGACAATCGTCCGGACGGTTATCAGCTGGCATGGTGTCCGAACGTTGGCGACGGAAAGCCTGAGTTCGGCCCACCGCAAACCCTCCCGGACATAACCGCAAAATACATCACCTACTTCTCGGTGTCGGCTGATGGAGAGACTCCCGGCTTGGTGGCCCAGCATGATGTCTATTAAAGCCTCGCATTTTATTCGCTGCTCGGCTCGGCAAATGATCCTCAGTTCGGTGCCCCGCGGCCCATCGTCTCGACCATAGCTCCACTATCACTGAGCGATCAGGCGTGGCCCTGTTTCTGTGACTGGGATGGTGATGCCGACCTCGACATTCTCGTGGGAGGGGGTTATGGTTGGCCGCGCATCGTGATTAATGAAGGAACGAACGTCTCTCCCCGCTATGGTGAACCGCAGTTAATTCATGCTGATGGTCAACCGATTCGCTTTGTCCGCAATGAACTACTCGGCGATCCCCCGAGCACTCACAACATGGGCTACTCTTATCCCTGGTTCATTGACTGGAATGACGACGAACTTCCTGATTTGATCTTTCCCAACGAGACGAACCGAATTTTCTGGTACCAGAATATCGGTTCTCGAGATAAACCCGAATTTGGTCCACAACAGCAAATTCTTGTCGATGGTTATCCAGACTCTGACAGCATTCGTACCCGCACTGCTCAGCGGGCGGTGAAGCAAAACCCCAACGGGGTATATCCACAGGAACCGGACCGCCCCTTTTACTGGCGCACAGGCGCCGCATTCGCCGACTGGAATGACGATGGCCTGACTGATTTTATCACAGCGTCGAGCACTGACCGCCGTGCAACGTTGTTCGTGCAATACCGCACTGCTGCAGGAGAACTGAAGGTGCGAAAGGGAGAAGAACTGAAGCTCACTGATGGCCGCCCAATCGATGATCGGCTCGTTGATCGCCGCTCGCATTGGACCGAAAGTTATCGACCCGTTGACTGGAATCGCGATGGCAAAATCGATCTGGTCTACAGTCTGGCAGGAGCTCATAATGGCATACAAGACGGGGGCAGCATGTATCTGCTACTCAACTCAGGCACAAAAGCAGCTCCCCTGTTCGAACCACCCCAGACGCTGAAATGCTTCGGCAAACCAATTCGCATCACCAACCACGGTCCGCACCCGTGGGTGGGTGATCTCGATGGCGATGGAGAAGCCGACCTTGTCCCCTGTGTTGAATGGAGCGTCTATCCCTTTTACGCTCACGCGGCTCTGGCCATGCCCGAACGTCCCGAGTTCGAAATTGATCGCATCGTCGATTAAAACACGTAGTTACTCCAGCACGACTAACGCATTCGGTAATTCATTTTTATCGCCATCCGTCGCGGGAAGCTCCGTGGCCAGGCGTTCGCCGAGATGCTGGATCGTCTCACAGAGAGCAGCCGTGATCGGCTCAGTATGCAGGCGGGTGGTGAATTCGGCACATAACGCATCCAGCCCGGCTTGATCGATTTTGTCCAACACTTGCTGATCGGCAATGACGACTGCCCGATGCTCGTACAGAGAAACGTATAACAGCACACCCGTCGCGCCGCTCGTATGATGCACCCGGTTATCGAAGAAAACTTGACGTGCTTTGAGGTAGACTTCTTCACTCATCTGCTTGGCCGGTGTGAACAGTCGCCGCAATGCAAACCAGTGTGAACCAACAATCGCGCCCACGATAAAACCGACCAACCCCGCGAAGAGAATCGCCACCAATTGCCAAACCGGATGAGTCGCTTCCCAGTCACCACTCACTTGCTGCGGCATCGGAAATATAACCCAGGCAGAGACCATAAAAATGCCCGCCAACCAAACCCCGATAATATCCTCCGCGCGATCGTATCGTCCGGAACTGGCCGATACGACCGGGATGATCTCCGCACTGGTCAATGACTCCGCTTTTTGAACGGCTTGATTAATCTGTTCGCGATCATCTTCACTGAAATGGATTGCTACGCTGACCATCTGATTGCCTTCTTATTAAACCTCTTGGAAGTCATTGATCACCATGACCCGGTTGCTCCACCGCCGCCGGAAAAGCCGCCACCGAACGAACCTCCCGAGTATCCGCCCCCTCCTCCGCCACGGTTGGACGCCATGTGATAGAGCACGGCTCCAATAATCGTGAAGACCACCCCCCAAAACAGCCAGGCCCAGCCGCTCGATCCGCGACGAATTAGCGAGACTACCGTGAAGATCAATAACCCTACAAAAATCGCTCCAATAACATAATGCGACATCGGTCGGGGCACGCGGGGAAGTTCGAGGTCACGCGCCATCTTGTCGAGGCCCTGTACCCCTGCCAAAATCCCGGACGAAAAATTGCCCGCCTTGAATTGAGGGACGATCAGTTCATCCATGATCTGCTGAGCCTGCGCGTCCTTGTCCCGTTTCCAACCCGCGCCCAGTTCGATCCGGGCCTTACGATCATCTCTCGATACGAGTAACAGAATACCGTAATTCCAGGGATTGTCCCCCAGCTTCGCCGGACCGATTCCCCATTGATCGAACAGCAATCGCGCAAACGTTTCAATTCGTAACCCCGCTCCACCATACTGCGACATCGACTCAATCGTAACGACAATAATCGGTGCCGCCTTGTCCTTAAGTACTTCGTTGGCGAGCGTACGAATCTCTTCCTTGTCATGGGGCGTAATCAGATTCGCCTTATCGACGATATACTGCCCTTCTGGCGGACGCTCCAAACTGATCTGAAATTGCGCCCAAGCGGGCGTGGCCATGGAAAGAAAACCGACCGAACTGAAAATCAGCGTGAGTAACATCGAACGGGAAATGAACGTTCGAGAAGAATAGTTTTGTATTTGGTTAATCAAAGAGAAGACCTCCGGGAGAGAACGATTGTTCCCTTTCAGAATAACAGAAATACCGCCGTAAGACATGCTTACGCCTAATTGTGAAGAAATTAACGATTTTAGAAAATAGCTGGAACCAATTCGCCCCCCTGAACTTCCTAGAACCAGAGCTCAAGTCCAGAATACTGTTTCCAAATTCTGTCTCACTCACAATTTGAACCTCCTCAGACCTCACTATTCCGCAAAGGACTGTCATGCTTTCAACTAAAAACCCGTCGCGGATGTTCGTTTCAGGATTTGTCACTCTCTTGTTGACTTTATTCAGCTTTCCCTCGCTGCTACAAGCCGGGATCGCGACACAAACAAGCTTTGGCATTGATTTCGTGGCCAAGCACGAATCCCCCCTCAAGGTGACCTGGTCCAGTCCGGAAATTGTATCGGCCATTGAAAATAAAGGGCTGCGTTGGGAAAAGAAAACCGGTCAGGGAAGCCTGGACTTCTGGTTGCAAACGGACCCGATTGCCATTGGACAATCCTGGCGAACTCCGACGACAGCGATCATTAGAACGCACCTCTCTCATTCTGTTTCTACCAAACCGGGAAAACTTTATGTTCGTTACGGATGTGATCGAGAACACTGGACAACCTGGCAACTGCTCCCTCAGTCTGACGAAAAATTTATCCAATCCAACCTGGACCAGGACGTATCAGTCTTCAAGGGACAAATCGAAGTGCCGCGCAAGGAAAGAGCCGCGTATCAGAAAATGGTCACTGAATATGCCCGGCGGGATGATGTCCCCTGGAAAAGCGACGAAGCGGCGCTGGTCGAGGAAATCGTCAAACAGGATCCCACCTTCTTTGAAAACTCGACTCCCTTCATTGGTTACATCCAGCTACTTTATGAAACAGACCTGAAAGAAAATGACTCCATCAATATGCTCGAAACGCATATCGACTGGTTCATCGGGGGACGACACATCCCTCCCCGGGTTGAAAAGGGCTCGTACCAGGAACGATACAACCAACCCTGGCAATTCAGTACAAAACTGGACTGAGCACTCAATGCAAGACCGAATCAAAACTACCGAGATCACGACTTCATAAGATACTGTTCGTAATTCTCGACAAAATATTTCTTTCCCTTCTGAATAATCTCAAATCCTTCCGCTTCCAGTCGGGCCGAAAGAGCTTCGATCCCTCCCGGATAATTCCCGTTCAGCTCACCGCCTGTTTTGAGGGTCCGCCAGTACGGGGTAATTCGTTTGCGGCCCTCTTTTTCCGCCTCATCCGCCGCAATCCAGGCGAAGATGCCGGTTGTAATCGGACAGGCAACATCGACCTGATGTTTCTGTTGTAACTGCTCGCGAATCTCATTGATCGTGATCAGCTTCCCCTTCCGCACCCTCCGCATGATCTCATCCACTTCCATCGGCGCAGGAATCACCATCGTCCCGGTCCCCCACTTTTTCGACATCTTCCCAGTGATGGGAGAAACCGTCGGGTGCCCTTTATCATCATGTAATTTTTCCTGCCAGGATTTTTTTTTTTTTTTTTTAATGTTATCTCTCCAAGAGGACCATTCAGCGAACAGCAGAGTCATCTCAGCATACCAAATTCAACGCAACGGGAAACCAATTCCAGTGACGTTCTTTAGCTGAATCGGTTATGCTAATAGAGCCCCGATTCAAACGCCGTACCGGCGGGGGCGGTTTTGTTGAACCACCAATTCACCAAGGCACGAAGTTTTTAAGAACCACGAAATACACGAACGACACGAAAATAAATGCTAAACTCATTCTATTTCAAAAGTCATGAACGATTCTTGAGATATTATTTCCCCATTCAGCACTTGGTGCCTTTGTGACTTGGTGGTTCAAATAAATACTTGATCTTGAGAAAGCACGACATGCGCTCCATTCTACTATTACTCACCCTCATGTTCGTCTCTTGCCCCCTGACTCATGCCGACGAACCATCCGTTCTCCAACCGCTCTGGAAGAAAAGGCTCTATATGCACAGTCCGACGAATGTCGTCGTGGG
>JAGQQC010000176.1 GCA_020426395.1 Planctomycetaceae bacterium | reverse complement strand
CCATCTCTTCGTATTTCTCCAATAGCGACTGGAGATGCAAATGGTGCTGATACCGGTATGTGAAATAACCGGCCATAGTCAACAAGAACAATCCGAACCCAATTGCAACTGGGTGACGCAGCAACTGTAATCGACTCTGTTTTGCAAGTGGCTGCTGATCCGATTCATGGGGCATAGGAAAGCAACCTCATTTCCTGGAAAAGTTCATCTACTTCAAATGCTTATAAAACACGCCTCGCTAATCCAAATTGATATAAATCTGGCAATTCGGTAAGGCTGTCTTCAATTCCTGTTCGGTCTGCTCTGAAAGTGAGTCTGAAGATAACGACAAAAACGCAAGTTGCTTCAGATGTTTGATGACCTCAAGATGCTCAGGAGTAATTTCCATATCGGTTAGGGATAACGATGAATTCTCAGGCAGAAAACGTAACGTTTCCAAGTCACTGACGGTCAATGGAATCTCTTGAAATTGTAAATCGGAAAACAGTTTCTCACTTAGTAAGGCCTCAAGTGCTCCCGGCTCGATATTCATTTTCTCAAAATATAAAGTTAACCATTCAGCCTTGAGCCCATTCATGGCTTGTGCCGTTTCACGGTCCAGAATTCCTCCTTCGATAGTCAGAATCTGTAGATTCTTTTTTTCCTTGAGTAGTTCGATTATCTCTGATGTCAAAGGGACTTCTCGCAGCCCCAAACTGAACAATTGAGACGAGAGTAACAGCGGCCCTAAACCTTTACTCGTGATTGTTTTTCCACGTAGCTCCAGGTTTTCCAGGTTAGCCAATGGAGAAAACGTAGCCAGATCGTCATCGGTCAGTTCCATGTCTGGAAGACTCAACGAATTAAAATTCGGAAGATCTGTTAGCAGCGTAAGATTTTCTTTATCAAAATCCAAATCCAACGTGAGACTAGCTAATTCCTGATGCTGACAGATCGCTTGGAACGTTTGTGAGGAAATTCGATCTGCCTCAAGGTGGCTCAAATTAAGATCCACCAGTTCCGGTAATTCTGCAAGCGCCAGGACTCCCTTTTCAGTCAGAGGCACTCTATCAAACGTGAACGACCCAAGAGATTTACAGTTTCTCAGATTAGAAATACCTGTATCAGTCAGTTTGACTTCGAAAAAACTGACCTCCTCCAACTTGGGAAATTGTTCTAATCCCTTTAAGGCATCGTCTGACATTTGAACATTGAACAACCAAATCGCTACCAATTCCGGCATCGGCGGTAATTTCTGGAATCCTTCGTCGTTAATTTGAGTCGAAGTAATGTCCATCATACTTACCGAATTCAGATTCTTAAGATAGCCAATCGATTTGTTCGTAACTTCTTCACCATCAAAGCTCAGCATCTTCACTTTCGCGAAGTCGAAATATTGACCAAATTCCTCTACCTCTTCATCAGACTTAAAAGTAACCACCTCGAACGAGAGAAAGGACGTCTCCGGAACGAAGACATCCAGGCCATATTCGAATACCCAGTCCGGATAATCATGGCTGAAGTAGATCCCATTATCCTCTTGGTATTTTTTAAGCAAAGCTGCTTTTCGAGAGGATTGAACCCAGCTATATATTCCCAGGCTAAATAGAAACACCAACCCCGTGAGCAAAACTATCTTCATGATAGACTTACCAGGGGGAGCGTCTTCAGTAGGCGTTTCTTCGTACTGTTCCATTAAACATCACGACTCTAAGCAAGTTGATGGAGTACTTCGGCCAAACCGCGTGGCTAAATATTCAACACCACGTTAGTGTACCGATTGCTGATCAACAAAGTAAATAGAGCGCGCAGCTTCGCCCCTGAATCGATACACGTATTTTTTCAAACGCGCGCTGGCGATAAATTAGGCAACAACTGCTCTGAAGCGTTACTGGAATGCGGCAAAGGCAATGGCCACGGCGGTCCAGTCGATGAAGTGGCGTTCGATGAAGGCGGCGACCGCTTCGGATTTCGTGTATTGCAGGAAGAGGAAGTCTCCCTCCTGGATCCGAATTCGTTCAGCCGGGTTTTGAAGGGCTTCACGCAGGTCAACTTTGATGGGGTACTGCGTTCCATCAGCACGGCGACGGACGACAATCAGGTTGCTTGCTCCGACAGTAACATCACGGTTGAGAATGGAAGAACCACCCAACTGTCGCAGTCCGCCTGTTCCCTTGGCCGGATCATGCGCGATAGCAATCGCTTCCAGCACATCAAGATCCCGATCGCGCGGAAGACGAACCACACCACCACCCAGCAAACCACCGATGTAAAAGACATCGTAGTCACGATGCTCGATGAAAACATGATCCCCATCTTCCAGAATGATGTCTTGTTCTTTAATCTCCACTTTCTCACCTGGGTTCACACGAATTGGAATTCGCACAATGTGGGGGGCCGATAAACTCACCCGATTATCGAGTAGGGCTAAGTCACAATGTCCCCAAGGAACACCACTGGTGAACGAATGGCCGAAATCGGAGTGATAGGCATGATTCCGGGTCGGGATTGCCGAACTATCCAGACAAGGATCACAGAGTCGATTTCGTTTAACAACATAGATTACGTTTTCTGCATCTTCACCCGGGGGACCACCTGTTTCGGCCAGCGCGTGGAGTACATCATTGTTGCCAGCGGGCAATCGAATAATTCGCCCCATACCCCGTTTATTACTGAGGACCCCTCCCCCAATTCCATCCGGGTTAAAGGAAGTGCGCAATCCGTTCGAGTTGAAATCGTTATTCCGCTCCTGCCTGAAAACAGTAACCGTGTATTGCCGTTTCTTATGGAGTGAAACCATGATCGCCGCAGGTCCGTCTGCTTTGATCAAAGGATTATCTCCCTCGGTATATTCTTTACGAACAGCCGCCTCCGCTTCCGCTTCAGTGAGACCGCGCACGGATATCTTTTTATGAGGGGGCAGCGAAATCGTTCCATCCTCACGGACTTTAACCGGGTAACCGATCGCCGGGTTTTGTTCCTCGCTGGGCGGATAATAGGTGGGGATCGTTTTTTCGGGCGAGTCGAGGAATCCCTCAATATAAACTCCCAGTACATCTCCTTTATCCAGACGATATTCCGCGGGGGGAGTCTGGCCGAGCAAGGCCATGTTAATCGTCTTTTTATTTCGTCGGGACTCGGGTTCCAGATCTTCCGAAAGGTATCGGGCAGGAATCCCCTCCATCGGACGAAACGCAGCGCAACCCGTCAGTCCTGATGTAAGCATCAGGCAGACCAGAATGATAGCGCGGCGAACTCCCAAGAGAGAACCGGACGTCTTAAACACGTTGTACCCGGGGAACATCAAATGAGATCCAGTACGACGAAACTTCCGCGCACGTCTACTAGCCAGCAACCCAATTCAGGGTAACAGCGGCTCAGACAACGCCGAAGTGAATGACAAATTAAACCGGGGAGAGGAGAGAAGGTTAAAACCAGAACACCAAATCTGTGCGACAGTAATTAGAGGACTGATTTTCAGAGAGAAATTCCGGCAGAAATTGATTGGAGAGAAACTCTCTGCCAGAAATCGCCGCGAAGGTTACAGAATGCTCTCCAACAGGGCAAGCTCAATTTTAACCCTAAGCTGAAAGTCAATTTACGAAAAACGGGTAACTCTGAGTACAGCATTCCCCTGGGACGAATCCGAGTCAGAATGGACTAAAACCCCCTGTTTTACCTATAATAAGAGATTAAGAAACCCTCCTCTTTACCTGCTTGCCTTAAACAGGTAAATACGGTTTCGATTCGTCGTTAACTAGAGGCTGCTTTCCAACGATTACCTACTCACCCAGAATCTGGCCTTTATACTTCTGAAGAGGGAGGAGAAAACCTGGAGAATTCTCTAAGTTTGTAACCTTGTTCACAGATTACATGACAGTCACTGCACGAAAATAAAACCGGCATGCAGGCACGGAAACCCAATATCGGTTCCGTCCGTTTTCTAAGAGAGACAGCGCAGTGGCCTGCCACCTAAGTCGGGTGATTTTTTCCGGATGATCGTTTCGCATTCATCCTTACCTCTACCTCGCTTTTCCATTTGTATAATCTGATCGCTTATGTCACGCAAAGCATTGCTGATTTCCTGTTCTGTATTCCTTTTGCTATTCGTCGGCACAGGGTTGTCACCACTTGCGGCCCAAACAACCGGCCTGGGCGATCTCTTTTCGGGCAATGAATCGGAAAGATCAGAACCTTCTATCACCATCACGCTAACACCGGAAAAACCGCAAGTTGGCGATGAAGTTACTCTGGCAATACAGGTCGAGCTTCCAAACGGCAGTTTCACTTACGCGCAGGAAAACAAAACGGGAGCGAAGCCTAATTTCAAAATCGCGGAATCATCCGGTCTGGAATCACTCGACCATGATTTTCAGGCAGACCAGAAACCCAAGCCGTCCTACGATGATGTTCTCGATGTGACGGCCCTCAAATTTTATGACCAGGTCACCTGGTCGCGCCGTTACGAGGTCACGGGGACGAACGTAAAATTGCAGGGGAAAGTTTCTCTGCCGATTTGCGACGAGATCAGTTGCCAGATGTATCGCGAGGCGTTCGATTTTAACTTCGGTGCCGCTACCAACAACGCGGAAGCCACAGAGACAGAGACGTCCACTGAAGGGGCTTTTGGAGAACTGGTGACGAATGAAGAAGGATCCTTCGGTCAGGAAGTTTCCTCGTCGAATGATTCAAGCCTGACCTATGTGGAAACATTCCCGGTCTATTGGTCACAGGAAGTCAAGACACAAAACCAGGATGTCGCGAAGTTGGAAGCCTTGCTTTATCCCGCCGATGGGGAGGCTCCTCCGCGGATCGAATTCACTGCGAAACTGGAAAAAGGCTGGCACACCTATTCCACTCATGAACAAGAAAACGCCGAGAAAACAAGTTTCCAATTCAAAACCCTGTACGGACTGGAAGAGGGATCCGGTGAATGGCTGAGCAATCCCCTTGCCGAAACGTTCATTGCGGAAGTCGGTAAGGACAAAGTCAACCAATATATCCATCATGACAAAGTCACCTGGACGAAGGAACTCGCTTCCGAACCAGGCGCAGAAGAAGCAGGTGTCGAGTTAACTGTCCGCATTCAGTTTTGCACGGAAAAGCTCTGCATGACTCCGACATCGTATACCCTCAAATTGGGAGCAGTCCCGACCAACGAGATATTCGAAACTAAGGGGTCCCAAGCTTCTCCCCCTGCCGATCTTGCAGGCTGGATCGAAACGATTCAGCCCTTACGAGAAGAGAGTGTTCAATCAACTAGTTTAGCTCTCTATTTATTGTACGCTTTTTTGGGCGGGATTCTTCTGAATGTCATGCCCTGTGTTCTACCCGTATTAGCCATCAAAGTACTCTCCTTCGTTAAACAAGCCGGCGAAAGTCGGGGACGAGTCATCGCGCTGAATGTCGCGTATTCCGTCGGGGTGCTTTCCGTCTTTATGGTGCTGGCAACGTTGATCGGCGTCGCCTCCTTTGGTTGGGGGGGGCTGTTTCAAAGTACCATCTTCAACCTGGTCATGACTTGCTTCATTTTCGCCATGGCGCTGAGCCTGCTCGGCTTGTACGAGATTCCGGTTCCCGGTCTAATCGGTTCTGCGGGTGGAGGACAACAGCAGGAAGGTCTCACCGGCGCGTTCCTGACAGGTATTTTTGCCACACTACTCGCGACACCCTGTAGTGGTCCCTTTCTGGGAGCCACATTGGCGTGGTCCGCCACACAACCAATTCATGTCACCTATCTGATTTTCTTTGTGATGGGTATCGGCATGGCTTCTCCCTATGTCATCCTGGGTGCGTTTCCTAAAGCGATCGAATGGCTCCCCAAACCGGGAAACTGGATGGTTCGTGTGAAAGAACTTTCCGGTTTTATCCTTCTCGGAACTGTCATCTTCTTTCTCAGTTACATCGACAAAAAATTTCAGACTCCCCTGCTAGTGATGCTGCTGGCGATCGGTTTTTCACTCTGGATGATCGGGCGAGCCCCTGCTAACCAAATCTCCGCCAGCTCCTATTGGGTCAATCGCATCACCGCCACCCTCTTGTCGGGGCTGGTCTGTTTTTATGCCTATCAATCCGCCGTCGCCAAACATGAAGCCGAACTTCCCTGGCAGCCTTTCAATACGATCGCGCTGAAGGAAGCGTGTGACGAAGGAAAAACGGTGCTCATCGATTTTACAGCCGATTGGTGCGTGAACTGTAAAGTGGTCGAGAAGACCGCTTTGAATACGCGTAAAACCCACCAACTGGTTGAAGAACACGAAATTGTCACCTTCGTGGCCGACTGGACGGATGGTGACCAGGAAATTTCATTCTGGCTGGATAAATTCGAGAGCAAAAGTATCCCACTCACCGTGATTTTCCCGGCGAACCGGCCCCAGAATCCGATTCTGATTCGGGACATCTACTTCCAGCAAACCTTGCTCGATAAACTGGAAGAGGCGATTTCCCTGCCTCCTCAGCAAACGGTCTCCACGCCCCAACCCGCAACCCGGTAAACGCCCTCTCCTACAGGCCGTTAATTGCAAAAAAGCGTGCTGCTGACTACAGTAACGACGTCGATAGTCGCGAGTTCGGCTGTCTGCTTTTATGTTCTGACCTGTTGATGTATTCCGCTTCTGAAGAAACTCCCCCTTATGCATATTCCCGATGGATTGCTCGAACCGGAAGTTTGCCTCGTGACCGGTGCCGCCGCGGCAACGGCCGTCGGATACAGTCTGCATAAAGTCAAACAACAGGCCAATGACAAACTGGTTCCCCTGACGGGAGTCATCGCCGCCCTGATCTTTGCTGGACAGATGGTGAACTTCCCGCTCGCCCTCTTTTCTCTCCCAGTTTCCGGTCATTTAATGGGGGGAGTCTTGGCGGCCATTTTACTCGGCCCCTGGGCGGGTTGTCTTGCGATGACTCTTGTTCTACTTGTTCAGGCATTCCTGTTCTCGGACGGAGGAATTCTCTGTCTCGGAACCAACATTTTGCACATGGCTGTACTCGGTTGCTGGGGGGGGTATGCCTGCTTTCTGCTGGTCAAACAATTCTTCCGGGAAGATTGGAAAGGAACAGCATTTGGCGCGATGAGTGCCGCTTGGTTCACGGTCATGGCCGCTGCATCTTTACTTTGCCTGGAACTTTACTTTTCACTGGACGCACAGGAATTTTCCCTTTCTCGATTCTCCGCATTGATGCTCCCGTTTCATGCAGTCATCGGTTTAGGAGAAGGACTGATCACGTTGCTCGTATTGAAAGCGGTTGCGAAGCAACGTCCCGAACTGTTGACGATCGATTCCTGTGGGATGATAGCTCCCTCTCCGCGCCGCTTTGCTTTGACGACCATGGCAAGCGCCTTGGCAGTGACTTTTTTTCTCGCCCCCTGGGCGTCCGCCTCTCCGGATGGTCTGGAAGCGGCCGTAGAGCAACAAGGTCTTGCGGAACGACAATCAACAACCTTCTTCGGCCTCTTAAACGATTATCAAATCCCGTGGATATCAGCCCACGGTGAAGCCCTTTCCGTGGGACTCGCGGGGGCGTTGGGGGTCTTGATGGTTTTCCTCCTCGCCTTTCTCTTGGGACGGTTAATGCGTCTCTCTCCGGCAATTGCAGGAGTGAAAGGTGAATGAAACACGCAGGAGTAGGGATTCCCGTTTCTATCCTCCCCTGCGCGATTCAGCCAGAAAACTGGCGTTGGCTCTTCTGCTCATCTTGCTGACCGTACTGACTCCCTTGTCTTGGTGGCCAGCTTGGGGAAGCCTGCTGCTGATTGAATTCATCCTGATTGCTCGCAACCCACCCGCAAAACGTTTCTGGTGGACCCGCTTCCCTGCCTTTCTTTTTTTTCTCGCATCCGTCTCCCTTTCGATCCCGCTTTCCCAACATTTTGAACAGGGAACCCTGCGAGGCTGGACCATTTTCGAACGGGGAATGCTCGCTTTTCTGGCAACCGTCTGGTTAACGACGGTGCTTTCGCATGTGGAGTTGCTACGCGTCTTACGTGCGTGGAAACTTCCTGCGTTTCTGGTGGAAGCTCTCGCATTCATGCTTCGTTATCTTTCATTGATTTCAACTGAGCGCAAAACCTTACAGCAAGCTCGCGCGGCCAGAACGTTTCACCGCGGAAGTTTAATCACGACCTGGCGCACCTCCAGTTACATTATCGCTGCGATTCTGATTCGTGCCTTTGATCGAGCCGATCGAATTTACCAAGCGATGAAAGCCCGAGGCTGGAAGGGGCCTTCCTGATGACCAGTCCCTCTGCTGATCCTCCCCTGCTTCAGGTTAATTGCCTTAACTATCGTTATCCCTCCGGAGTCGAAGCGTTACACGATGTCACCTTCTCTATAAACCGAGGAGAACGCGTCGGACTAGTTGGCCCTTCTGGAGCGGGGAAATCAACGTTACTGCTCCATCTGAATGGCCTGTTACCCGATCGATTGCCTGCATCAGATCAGACCTCTATTTTTGTGAACGGAACGGCCGTGACCAAAAATCAGGTCGATCTGGTCCGCCAACAGGTCGGTCTTTTGTTCCAGAATCCGGAAGATCAGCTTTTCTGCCCGACCGTGGAAGAAGATGTCGCGTTTGGACCGACTCAACAGGAGCTTTCCGAAGACGAGGTCACCGCGTTAGTGGAAGCGGCACTGAAAGAAGTCAACCTGCTGGAACTTAGCGAACGTCCCATCAATCAACTTTCGTACGGTCAAAAAAAGCGAGCCTGTCTGGCAGGCCCTTTTGCTTGCCAACCCCAGTTACTCGCCCTGGAC
>JAGQQC010000175.1 GCA_020426395.1 Planctomycetaceae bacterium | reverse complement strand
TCAATCATTTTCAGCGACTTGAATCGCGCCACCCGATATGTGTGCGGCTTTGTCATTCCTTCCGCGAGCCCCACGATGTACCACGCCTGTTTGATGAGACACAGGCGGTACGGTTCAATCTGCAGTTCGAAATCCTTGTCCCGGTAAGGGGAGCGATACAGTCCACGGATCTGCTTCCCATTAAGCAAAGCGTGCTGTACAGAGCGAATCATGCTGTGGTGCTGGCTGTGATCCGCCAGCTGCAATCCGAGGACTTCCACAAGCTCACCCGCCTGTGCCAGTATCTCCTGCATCTCTTCATTCGTCGCCGCGAGATTGATCGTTGTCGGCTCTGCTCCATCGCTGATGTCCAGTCCAGGAACCTTTGTTGTCAAGGTCGCGATGGCCTGACCCAGCATTTCCTCCGGCGTGAGATTAACCACCGGAAAGACAAAGTCCGATCGTAGTCGATGGCATCGTTCGCTGGGATCATAAAATACCGGAATGCCTGCAAATTCCAACACCTTGAGATGTCGGCGAATGGTTCGCTCACTGCATTCAAACTCTTTTGCAAGCGCTGCCACGTTCCAGCGTCCGTTTCCCCGCAGTAAGTTAAGCAACTTCAAAATATCGGCCAGCTTCGCCGCCTGCCGAATCCGCCGATCCGCATCGGAAATGTTGGGATTGGGTTCAGAGTCGTAAATATCTTTTTCTTTTTTCGGCACGTTGCTAATCCTGATGAATGGGGCGTGTCGTCTTAGATGACGTTATTGCCGGACAGCAGTAGGTCCGCCTGCAGAGATGTTTCAATTTCCTCGGGGAAAACTGTTTCTGAAACTGTTATTCTCATGGCACTGATGTCATATATGAATACGACACCTGCAAGAAAATCACAACAGACACGGTTCGATTTGAAAGCGTATCGCTATGCTGACCGAGGAACAGACAGACCAGATTCGGAACAAGTACGAAGAACTTTCTGCCAAGGGAGCTTTGCCCACCCAGGAGGAGTACGACGGAAACTATCGCAGATTCCGCGAACGGTTTGCTCCAGACCTGCTCGCGGGATTGGATGGTGAAGAACTCTTGATTCGGATGCACGATCTTCGCGACCAGGACAGTCTGGTGTACTGGTTGGAATTCAAGAAGGACGAAGAGTTCAATAATCGGATGTTCGGTGGCATCGGCGGAGGAAGCGCGATGAAATACCGGGTTTTCCGCCGGAAAGAAACCGGAAAGTGGCAGGGTGCAAATAAATCGGGCAAACCGAAAGATATCCCTCTCGAAGAGGCAATTCAGATTGCCAGGGAGAATCGCGATCAATTGCTCGCCGGTTGCGAACTGCTGGCCGCTTTACCTGTTGATGATACTTCGGATGAAGTCTTTGTCGAATTGCAGCGAAAAATGGACGAACAAGCTCCCGACATCGCGCATCTATCTTGGGCGCACAAATACTTCTCCATGATTCATCCACATAAGATTGACGACTATCACAGCCTGGAATGGGAACATTACATTCTGTTGCGTCTTCAGCAGCTCCCGCCGGAAGGAAGCGGCAGGTTTCTATCGGCGGGGCGATTTGTCACAGCCGCGAAAGAAGTCGAGTTGCCGATGATTTATTTTACGGCGGTGTTAAATCAAATCTACGGAGACCGTTATCGTTACTGGCGGGTTGGCACTCATGACGGAAAAACCTGTCACTGGCAGCAGATGAAGGAAAATGGATACGTGGCCATCGGTTGGCCGCAATTGGGCGACTTGTCCTGGCTGGAACCTAAGAAAGAAGCACGTACCCGGCTTCGAGCAGAGCTGCAGGAGAAGTTCCCGACAAAAGAACCCTCTGTAATTGGTAATTGGTCATCGCAAATTCGGAAGTTCATTCTGCAGGTGAGTGAAGGGGATCTCGTCATTGCGGCGGAAGGTCAGCAAATCCAAGGGATCGGCAAGGTAATCAGCGGCCATCGATACGTACCCGGCCTCGAGTTTCCTAACCAGCGTCAGGTTCGTTGGCTCAATCTCGATGAATGGATACTCCCGAATAAGCAGGAAGGGTTAAGGAGTTCCGTTCGTGAGCTCAAGAACGAAGTCAATTTGCTGGAAATCGAACGCCATATACAAGGTTCACCTCCTCCAGTCATTGATAGGTTGAAACCGATTCCTGGTGATGATCATCGCAAGCAGCTATCAGGTATTCCCGGCCGAATTCAGTCCGTACTGGAACGCAAGAGTCAAGTCATCCTGTACGGCCCCCCGGGGACGGGTAAGACTTACTGGGCGATGAAAGCCGCGCGTGATTTGGCTGCGATCAAGGCTTTCGGCAAGTTGTTCGACCAACTTGCCACCTCCGAAAAGGAGCAGGTAGAAGGGAACACCGCGTCGGCAGGTCTCGTCCGGATGTGTTGTTTCCATCCTGCTTACAGCTACGAGGATTTCCTCGAAGGATTCCGTCCCGTGACGATAGATGACCAGATCAGCTTTGAACTGCGAGATGGTGTCTTCAAGGCACTCTGCCGCGAAGCGACGCAACATCCCGACCACAGTTATTATCTGATTGTCGATGAAATCAACCGGGGGGACATCCCGCGTATCTTCGGCGAACTGCTGACTACACTCGAGAAGGACAAACGGGGCAAACCGATTACGCTCCCTGTCAGCCAGGAGCGCTTCGCCGTTCCTCCGAACGTGTATGTCATCGGCACCATGAATACGGCCGACCGCTCGATCTCGCTGTTGGACTCTGCGCTCAGGCGCCGGTTCGGATTTATCGAACTGATGCCGGACAGTTCCGTCCTGGCCGAGATGACGATCAAGGGGATTCCACTCCGGGCCTGGTTCGACGCGCTCAATGATCGAATCCGTCAGCATGCCGGACGCGACGCGCGGAATCTGCAGATCGGCCATTCCTACCTGCTGCAGGGGGGAACGCCTGTCAAAGACTTCGCGTCGCTCAAACGGGCGATCCGTGATGACGTTATCCCGTTGCTGGAGGAGTACTGCTACGAAGATTATTCCACGCTACGGGAAATCCTGGGCAAGCAGCTCGTGGATGATATTGGCCAACAGATCAGACAGGAGTTGTTCGGCGATGGACAGGAGAGTGATCTGATCTCGGCACTCCTGGAACCGTGTCCGGAGATTACGTCCTCAAGCGACGCCGTCGCCTCTAGCGATCTCGACGACGAAAATGACGAATTCGACGAGGATGACGCAGACGAAAGTGCGGATGAGACATGAGTGCCCCTGTTGTCCTCAGCCTGAAAGAATGGGAAACACACAAACCGACGGAGAAAAGTCCGCTTCGCGGACTCTCCCTGCGTGATCTGGATGCGAACCCTGCCGTCATCGAGAAGTTGAACGAAGCACGGTTACTGAAGGTAACAGAACTTCGCACGGGTCTTGCTCTCGAGACGAATTCCTACGTCGGCCGCCTGAATATCGGTCACCTGCAACTGACGATCCACCCCAAAATCGATGCCTCCTCCCTGTTGCGTCTGCTCCGCTACGCCTATGGGTTTCGTAAGCTGAAGTTGATTTCCCAGACAACACATCTCGTCGAACAATATGGCTTCGAAGACTTGTTGATCGCGCAGCTGTTGGCAGAAGTCGAGGAACTGATCGCTCGCGGTTTATCCCGCGCCTACAGACCGGTGGAGGAGCGACTGGCATTGCCCCGGGGACGCATCAACGTGCTGCAATTAACACGGGATGCCGGAACCATCACCGCAACGCTTCCCTGTCGGCATTTTCCACGCGTGGAAGACATTCTGCTGAACCAGGTGTTGCTGGCAGGGTTACGGCTGGCGGCACGGATGGCGAACCTCAAGGAGCTGCGTCGCGAGGCTCACCGTCTCGCCGCTCAGATCGACGAACAGGTATCGGCGGTCAGTCTCAACGCCGCGTTGCTCGATCGCGCCGAACATCAACTTAACCGCATGACGACCGCCTATTCTGCCGCGATCACGATCATTCGTACGTTGTATTGCTCTCAGGGCGTTCTGCTAGAGGGAATGCATTCCCCCACCCCACTCCCCGGTTTTCTGTTTGACATGAATGCTTTCTTCCAGGCACTCCTTTCCCGGTTCCTGCGAGATTATCTTCCGCAGTATGACGTCCAGGACGAACATGGCCTTAAGGGAATGATGCGTTACCTGTCCAGGTACAATCCGCAGCAACGTCATTCACCAACTCCCCGACCCGACTTTGCGATCTTCCACAACGGGCAGTTATTGATGCTACTCGACGCAAAGTACCGGGACCTCTGGGAGAAGAAACTCCCGCGCGAGATGCTCTATCAACTCACGGTCTACGCTATCAGTCAGCATCGCAACCCCGCGAGTGCCATTCTTTACGCCACCACAAACTCCGCCGCACGCGAGCAACGCATCGTCATTACCGATCCCATATTCGGTCACCAACTTGGTCAGGTCTCACTACGTCCCGTGAATCTCAACCGCATTGAAGAACTGATTACTTGCGGAACAGCCACCAGTCGACGGGAGGGAGAGCAGCTGGCTCGCGAATTAATTATGGGAAAAGATTACATGGCCTCTCCCGGTTTTTGATGGTTTGAGGAGAAATTTCGTCCGAACATAGAAAATTTCAGACTTTAGTGACCAGGCAACCTTACAGATTTTCCAGAATAAGGCGTAACAAATGGAAATCTTCAAGAATGATGATGACGGCTATCTCAAATGGAAGTCATCTCACATAGACGGTTTCGTGTTCAATCGATTCGGAGGAACGAATTCACAGTATAACGTGCTGCATCGCTCGACCTGTTCCTATCTTGCGAGGGAAAAGGATGAAGACGCCAGAACGGTCGTTGAGAAGTGGTGTTCCCCCTCTGAAGTCGAGCTTGCACAGCATGCGAATGCGGTACTCGGCGATGCGATATGGAAAAGATGTGCTCGTTGTTTCCAGCGATCAGAGCCCAGTCAGAATTCGTTCGAATTCGCCGTAGAGCCAGCGAGTGAACCCGTTGTTGCCGAAGCGCCGGTCTGGATTCCGGGTGAGGCGGCTGTCTGGATTGGGGCCGGAGAAAAGGAGTGGAAGCAGAAAGCAACGGCCATATTTCGAGAACGGGTACTCGACGACATGCCACAATGGATCGACTTCGACTTTCGATTGCCTTCCGACAAGCTCTATCGCAAGGATATCGACAACATATTGACGCCGTTGCTGGAGTCTGCGCGTGATGCGGGTTGGATTCAGCCGGCGTTTCAGTATCTGGGCGCGGTGACCAGCAGAAAAAGTGCCGCGTCGACCCCTGAGGAAATTGGCGTTCTTGTCACTCGGAAGACCGGACCACCTCAACTGGAGAAACGCGGAGCAGGGGTGTTGATAGAAACCGAATTGACCGGGCTGGATGAGAACACGGTCAAGTACGGGCTGTACGAGAAAGCCTATGAGTTATACCAGCAGCATCCCGAACTCCGCTTTCTCCCTCAGACCCCCCTGGCGATGGATATCCGCGTCGTTGTCAATGATGCAGGCAGACGAAAATCGATCCACGCTCTGCTCAAACCGTGCATCGACGGCACCGAACCAATACTTGGCCACCCGAAGAACCAACCACCCGAGCCCCCACATTTACGTCCCGCATTCCAACCCCAGGACGAAATGGTCCGTTCCCTCACCTTCAACGTCCGCGGAGGCCCCACCACCAGCGTCTCGGTGCTAATCTGCCCCTATTGATCATCAATTACTTACGTAAAGTGATTCGAGGATCAAGGCTTTCGAAAGATTGTTATTTTTTCTCGGCCATCTTCTTTCTGACGCGAGTGATACGACCTTCGAATCCAGACTTTGTTCCATCGTGAACGCCATGTGAAATGGCAGAGTTGCATACCGCGATCGCTTCCTCGAAGCGCTCCTGTTCGGTCAGCAGTATGGCGAGGTTTTGGAAGGTCGGTACGGATGGCATCATGCCATCGAGTTCTTTTATCAACGCCGGCTTGATCTCCCCGAACTCCTGCATGTGTATCCTCGCGTACCGCTCGCAGAGGTCGCCATATCCAGGCTCTTTTCTCTTCTTGTAAGTTTGGGTAACAATTCCCAACAAGAGATAATGACGATCGATCAGATTCGTTTTATTCTCCGTTGCCTGCAGCATTTTTTCCAAGTCTCCCGATGTCCAGGCTTGGAAGACTTCATCGGTTTCCACGGGTATTCCGTTCCTTAAGGTGAATGATTTCCCTGATACGATCCCATCCTCTGGGAGCGATTCCAGAAATTCCATTGACTTATCTCTAACGCTCATCATCGATTTAAGATGTTTCCACATGATAGCTCTCATCTTGTTCGGATTTGATTAGCTCTTCATCAAGTATAAACTAAAACATGGAGGATAGACAGATTGCGATCATCACAACCAATTTTGTAATCGATTGTAAAATCTAGCCCCGAGTAGTTCTCCTCATTCAGAATCCCGTTCCCGCTTTCCTGATAGGCACCAATCTGCGGTTGCAACGAATGAACTGGGACAATACCTCGTGTCCGACTTCACAGGCCAAGTGATCTAACCCCATATCAGGGACAAGGGGTTCTTGAGCTGATCAGCATTGTTGTGGTTTGAACAGGTCTGTCCGGTATAACATGGAAAGCTACATCCGGCCCAGGTGTACAATTACGTTTTGAGCGAAAAGTATAACCACCGATCCAGGCATGCGATTTATATGACGTGGCAACTCGTCGATCGTTATGGAGACAACGCTCGATTCATGCTCTTTAAAAAAGTCTTCACCCGGGGAGAAATCACCGAACAACTCATGGCCCATAAGGATATCCTGTCGCCTCAGGGATTGATGCGACTTACAAGTTTTCTGTACTATGGCCCGTCAAAGAACAATTTCAAGAGCGGAGTTGGAGCAGTCGCTCCCTTTGTAATTCGACCACTTTCGCTGAAAGGGCCGAAGCAACATTACGCTAGTGTCTATGCAGGAGTAATATCGAATCGATTTTCTTATATCGAAGTTTCACAAATCTTCGGTTTTATGACCACTCAATCTGAGTTGAAGCTGACAGAATTACCAAAAGAGAATTCATTGGAGAAAGCAAGTGGGAAAAAAAGATCTAACCAGACTTATCGTCAAGTCGGATGCTGCTATTGAGAATGCGGGAGTGCGTATATCCGCATTGTCCGTCTTCGCGGATATTGACGATGGGGACTGTACAATTTCGGTACACGGCGAAATTGAAGGCTTGTCTGGTACGTCACTTTCGAAAGACGTCGAAATCTCAGCTGCAGTTTATGATGCAGAAGGAAGAATGATTGCCCTGGAAAACACCGACATCGATGCCGAAACGTTTTTTGAAAGTGAACCGTTTGCAATTACTATGTTTAATGTGCCTCTCGTCACGGTCGGCAAGGTCAAAGTCGCGGCGAAAAAATCGAAGTACTAATCCGACTCTTCTGAAGACCTCCTACCAGTTCATTTGAAAGACATGACAACTCAGTCTTCGTGATCACTCCAATCTTTCAGATTGATCTCCGGGTTGGAGGTTATAGGATAACTCGCCGCAATTGCCTCTTCGATTCGCCCGCGAAGGTTCGCAGTCAGACGATTGATCCGCAGCAGCTTTGCGAACTCCAGACAGGGATCACTTTCGTCCAGCAGCGGCCGATTCGCTTCAATCAGACCCTTCAGCTCAGCGCCACAGATCTCATCGAGGCTTCGCTGATCTTCATCCGACAAATGACTTCGGTAAGGGATTGTCTCCGATACAGAGTTTTTCCACAGAAAACGTCCCTGAGGTTCATCGCTGACTGCGAGTTCGGGCATCAGTTTCTGAATGCGTTCTTTGATACGAGCCCCCACTCGACCGAAATTGTGTGTATTTGCAATTAGTTTGATGAGTGAATCCTCCAACAGCGGCGCTTCTGTAGAGATTACCCGCTCTATCATCTCCCGCAGCACGTGGGAATACTCTGCATCATAAAACCGCTCCGGTTCAATTGTGATGTCGTCGAACGACACTCGTTGATAATACTGAGTCGAGTGCACCGGCTCGGAAGCATCCAGCATGGAATCGAGTTCATGCTGTCTATCTTTCTCGCGACTTCGTTCCAGTTCCGAACGCAGGGCAGCATCAATTCGCTCCAGCGTTGCTGCAGGATCGTACCACCAGTCGGGGGACCAGATGCGCAGAATCGTCCAGCCAAGATTTTCCAGAACCATCTGCCGGGTCTTATCCCGGTCCCGGGCAGAGTGTGAACTGTGGTAGGTGACACCATCACATTCTATTCCCGCCAGATAAACACCCGGCTTATCCGGATGCACGATTCCCAGATCGATTCGAAAACCGGAAACCCCGATCTGGGGAACCGTTTCCCAGCCGCGTGACTGCAGTGCTTCCGAAACAGTTTGTTCAAAATAGGATTCGTAGTCACCCACAGATCCCTCATTTGACGTGCGCAGAGCAACACTTCCCCGCTCCGCAAAATCGAGGAAACTCTTCAGGTGTTTCACGCCGACGGAGCTCGATTTTTCTGCATTGAGTTCTTCTGCTTTGAAAGAGGAATAGACGACCAATTCTTCCCGAGCCCGGGTCACCGCCACATTCAGACGGCGTTCTCCACCCATCCGGTTGATCGCACCAAAGTTGAGAGGAATGACGCCTCTGTCATTCCTGCCGAACGTAATGGAGAAGAGCATCACATCCCGTTCGTCTCCCTGGACGTTCTCCAGGTTCTTGATAAACACCGGTTCAGCGACATCGTCACTGAAGTAAGTCTCGATTCCCGGATTCTCGCGAACGGCGGCATCTAAGAGGTCTTCAACAAGA
>JAGQQC010000174.1 GCA_020426395.1 Planctomycetaceae bacterium | reverse complement strand
ATTTTCTGACGGAAAAATTGTTGCGGGAAGTCGATCTGGGCCGGAAATATTCCAACCCGGATTTCGATCTGGAATCAATCGAGAAGGTGGCTGAAGCGGCCGCCGAGTCGATGAAACAGGCTGAAGCCGTTACGCATATCGGATTAGGTAAGGGGCTCGTTGAAAAAGTGGCGTCGAACCGGCGCATTTTGGGAGAGAATGGGCAGGTTGTTCTGCAACGGCAAAGTTCGAGCGGGAAGATAAAGGAAGCCCGCGAAGCTCCAGAGGGAACGATCGATCCTTATGTGCGACTGATTTCGTTCTGGAAGGAAGACGAACCACTCGCCGTGCTTACGTATTACGCGACGCATCCCCAAAGTTATTACGGGCATGGGAAAGTGAATTGGGATTTCGTCGGCATCGCCCGGCAAGAACGCCAAGAGGCTTTAGGTGGGTTACCTCATATTCATTTTGATGGTGCCGGAGGGAATGTCGCTGCGGGGAAATATAACGATGGCTCACAGGAAAAGCGTCCTTTGCTCGCGTCTCGCCTTGCAACGGGGATGGAGCGTGCCTGGAAGACGCAGGAAAAATTGATTCTCACCTCTGACATGCTAGGCTGGAAAGTGATACCGACAACCTTGCCGGTGAGAGCGACCTTAAAAGAAGAGGAACTTCAAGCGAAATTGAAAGACGAGAATCTGACGGAGAAAATCCGGATTCGGGCGGCTCGCGACCTGACGTTTGTTCGCCGGATGAACAAGGGAGAGCAAATACCGATCAGCAGTCTAAAATTGGGGCCGGCTGAGGTATTACATCTACCTGGGGAACTCTTCGTTGAGTATCAACTGGCGGCTCAAGAACTGGCTCCAGAACGTTTTGTGGTCATGGCTGCTTACGGGGATTATGGCCCCGGTTATATCGGTACCGAGATTGCTTATAGCCAGGGTGGTTATGAAACAGGCCCCGTATCGCGCGTAGCTCCCGAAGTGGAAGCCGTGTTGATGGAGACCATTCACCGGTTATTACATTCTGAGCAGTAAGCTAAATTTCTTCTCCCTAATCAGAGCTGAAATCTCTTTCTCTTTTCAGCCAGATTGTGATACAGTCTGACCGGTTGTTAAGAATTGCTTAAAGTCTGTTTGTTTTACGGAAGACCGATGCAACAGTGCCGGCGAGATAGGGAAGTTCGATGTCTGAATCGGAGTTAAAAGAAGTTTTGCTCACCAGCCTGATCCGGTGCGCGGCGAAACCCGATTTCATTCCTTCTTTTTACAACCGGTTTATGGAATCTTCTCCTGAGATTCCCCCCTATTTTAAGAAAACGAATTTCGAGAAGCAGAACAGGATGCTGTTGCACTCGCTTAATCTCTCCGCGGGTGCCGTAAGCGGGGAACCTTTTGCTCTACGCGAACTTAAAGAACGAGCCGAAAGCCATGATCGCCACCATCTTAATATCGAACCTCATCTCTACGATTTCTGGCTGAATGCCCTGATTGAAACCGCCCGCGAATTTGACGATAAATGGAACCCAACGATTGAGCATGCCTGGCGTACGACATTTCAGCATGTGATCGATTACATGCGGCGGCGGTATTGAGTGGACGTATTTGCCTTTAATTCAGATACGAATTTCGTCCAGAAGATGTTTGAGCAAGATAGTGAGCGGATCATCTACAATTCATTTTTTAGATCTGCCGGTTGAACCCAAATAACCTTGCCGTTTTTCCCTTCTTCATCGGATTGCCAGGTTGCTACTGGTAAATTCAGGTAGCGATGGATACTGATAACCTCGGCGAGCCTTTGTTCCAAGGCATTGTTGAATTGGTCTGGTTCGTCCATTAGTTTTGTGATGTCCGTAGTTGGAACGTTAGTTGCCACCAGGTTTCCCCTTTTCAATATGTTTCCAGCAAAGGTCATCATAAACCTGGAGTGTGGTGGTTCCCGCACCCCTGGCAATTATAGTTGGACGACTGGGTGTACTGTGAGAATTATTATACACAATCCAACGTGTTGTAAGAGGTTGATAGATCTCAAAAAAGTTCCGAAGACTACGATAATACCGTCGGCGAATAACCTCGTCAGGAATATCGTGACCACCGCATTTTACGCGATCGGAAACTCGCGACACAGCTAGATCTGGGCTGGCAAGCCAGAAATAGATCAGGTGAAAATGGTAACCTATTGCGATTTGCTTTTCGATCCAGGGAGCAAATGAGCGACTTGACAATGTTGATTCAAATGAAAAGCTCTCCCGACTTGATGCGAGATCTTTCATGTGGGTGAGCATGATACGTCCCGCTTTAATTGCGACGCTCTCGGGATCGAATGGTGAAAGGCCTTGTGCAATGACATCCGCATTGACGAACTGAGGAATGTCAAATTGTGTTTTGAGGAAAGCGGAGGCATAAGTCGACTTACCGGAACCATTTGGGCCAGCGAGTACCACGATAGCCGGATTTTCTAGAGACATCGAGTTCTCCATTTCAGTAAGGCTCACCCGCGCAACAACTTCGCTGCTTCCACTGCGAAGTAAGTCAAAATTCCATCTGCTCCCGCGCGTTTGAATGCCAATAAGGATTCGAGCATCACCTTGTCGTGGTCGAGCCAGCCTTGGGCGGCGGCTCCGGTGAGCATGGCGTATTCGCCGCTGACCTGGTAGGCGTAGGTGGGGACGCCGAACGCTTCCTTCACGCGGTGGACAATGTCGAGATAAGGCATGCCCGGTTTGACCATCACCATGTCGGCTCCTTCAGCGATGTCGAGCGCGACTTCCCGGAGTGCTTCGTCGCCATTGGCCGGGTTCATCTGATAGGTTCGCTTATCACCAGTTCCCAGATTACCGGAGGAACCGACCGCGTCGCGGAAGGGGCCATAAAAAGCAGACGCATATTTGGCGGCGTAGCTCATGATTTGTACGTGATCATATCCTTCTGCATCGAGTGCCTGGCGAATCGCACCGATCCGACCATCCATCATGTCGGAGGGGGCGATGATATCGCAACCGGCGGCGGCCTGGACGATCGACTGCTTGCAAAGGGCTTCGACCGTTTCGTCATTGACGACGTAGCCGTCGCGAACGAGCCCATCCTGCCCGTGACTGGAGTAAGGATCGAGGGCGACATCACAAATAACGCCGATGTCGAGTTTGGCTTCCTTGATTTTACGAACGGCGCGACAAACGAGATTCTCCGGATTGAACGCCTCACGGGCATCGTCCGTTTTGAGACCTGCATCCGTTGCGGGGAACAGGGCTACTGCGGGGATTTTTAATTCGGCAGCCTCGGCGATGGCGTCCAGCATCAGATCGAGACTGAGACGATTCACATTCGGCATGGAGGGAATCGCCTCTTTTTTGTTGGTTCCCTCGTGGATGAATAGCGGCCAGATCAGATCGTTCACAGAGAGTTGATGTTCCGCCACCAGTCGACGGGACCAGTCATCACGACGGACACGACGGAGGCGGGTGTTCGGATAAGAGCCGGGATTATCAGGGAGGCGGGAAGGCATCAACGTATTCCTGTGACTGTAGTTATTCAATGAGAATTGTGTCTGCATCTTATGCGGAGTGATACGGGCTCACAAGCTGACGCGTTCGTTGGATTCTATTTTACCCCGGTTCACACCCCGATGGAAAATCGTTTTTCCCGGTCCGGGAGAGTTGGTTTGCCTTCATCAGACCTGTTACGATGAACGTATCTCTCTACCAATATAAGCTCTCTACCCAGGTCTGACGCCTCATCAAGATACAAGGAGTTTGCCATGTCTACCGTCTCCCAAACTATTGATTTGCTCCCCGAAGTTTCCGATTTTTTAGCGCGCGATGTCCATGCGGGGATTGTGGGTGGAAAACCGATGTTCGCTTCGAATGGAGATACATTCGATGTATTGAACCCGGCGACGGGCCAGAAAATTGCGACGGTCGCCAGTTTACAGGCAGATGACGTCGCCAAAGCGGTGGATGCGGCTGAGGAAGCTTTCCTGAAATCAGGCTGGGCGAAAATGCAGGTCAACGAGCGGGGGGCTCTCTTGCATCGATTGGCGGACGCGGTCGAAGCGAAAAAAGCGATCATCGCTCAGATTGAATCACTGGACGCCGGTAAAATTCTGGCGCAGGCGGAAGGGGACGTACAGAACTTTGTGGACACCATGCGGTACTTCGTTGACCTCGCTCAGCATGTGAATTACCGAAATGTGATCGCTGTGAGAGGTCATGAAGCGTGGGTGGCTCGTCATCCGTGGGGGCCCTGTGGTTTCATTATTCCGTGGAACTTCCCCTTCCTCCTGGCGGGTTGGGGACTCTCCCCCGCGCTCGCTGCCGGGAACACGACTGTTCTCAAACCAGCGGAAGACACACCACTCTCCGCGTTATATCTGATGGAAATTGCCAAGGAAGTTGGAATCCCTGATGGAGTGATCAACGTGATTCCCGGATTGGGCCACATTGCCGGCGCGGCGCTCTCCGATAATCCAAAGTTGAAACGGATGTCCTTCACTGGTTCCCCCGAAGTCGGTCGGCTTGTGGCGGAAGCGTGTGGTCGAAACCTGACTTCCGTGAAATGTGAACTGGGGGGCAAGGGAGCCGCCGTTATCTTTGATGATGTCGATGTCGCCGATACAGCCGAAAAGCTCGTCAATGCAATCACCTTCCACACTGGACAGGTTTGTTGCGATGCGACGCGCTGGTTGATCAATAAAAATATCTTCGATGAATTTGTCGATGAATGTTTGAGCCGCATGAAGTCGGTGCAGGTCGGGAACCCTCTCGACAGCAATGCTCAAATGGGGCCGGTCGTGAATGCGAAGCAAAAAGACCGTGTTTTAGGTTACCTCGAAAAAGGAGTCGCTGGCGGAGCGGAATTGATTCTCGAAGGGGGAGCCGCCGAAGTGGCCGGTTGTGAATCAGGTTTCTACGTGAAGCCGGCACTTCTCTCCGGAACACTGGATAACGTCGCTGCCCGGGAAGAGATTTTCGGTCCGGTCGCCTATCTCTCCCCATTCGACAGTGAAGAAGAAGCGATCTACATGGCGAATAACACGGATTATGGACTCGCCAACAGCGTCTGGTCGGCTGACCTCACTCGTTGTGCACGTGTTGCGGAAGCCTTTGAAGCGGGGAATGGGTGGATCAACGCCCACAACGTCTTCCCACACGGCGTTCCCTATGCCGGCGTGAATAAGAGCGGTATGGGAGGCGGCGTCCTTTCCCCCGAAACCCTCAACGATTACCTGCGACCGATCTCGATCGTCCGTCCGCTTTAATCTGAACCTTCTAATTTGTCGATTCGGACGATTGCAGTTTTGAACTTTCCACAACCCCGGTTTCCTCTCCTGCTTTGGAGTGGGGAACCGGGTGTTTTTTTCCATCCGTGTGTAGGGAACCGGTTTCGATGAACCGGAGAGCGTGGTTACCTGCTTCGTCATTCAGCGGGAGCAGGGAGTGCATGCATTTGACAATGACAAAATCGCTTGCTCCGGGAAGCCGAGTGCTGGTTGTAGTGACGGTACCGTCATTGTCACCGGGGAGCAGGGGGTTGAAACCAGTTTCGTTTTGTAATCCCCCAGCGATGATTCCGAATTCAAAATCGGGGGTCGGCAAGTTGGCGATGAGTGCTTTTTGATCGGTGACCAGTTGTTGACCTGCTGGGCCGTAGATTAGTTTGAACAACCGCAAGCTCTGAAAGAAGTCGGCCATCTCCGCGCCGAAGTTAGGGACGCCCATCATCACCATGCGGTGGAGCCGTTTGTCTTCATACTTCTGAAGATAAGATCGAACAACCAGCCCTCCCATACTATGGACGACAAAGTTGATCTCTTCGACGCCTTCCAGCGATGTGATCACTTGATGCAAGTAATCGGCGCAGTCGGGGATCGAAACCTGTGTGCTTGGATAGTCAAAATGGACAACTTGATATCCAGCCTCGTTCAATTTCGGGACAAGAGGTTTGAAAGATTTGGACGACCGAACGATGCCATGAATCACGATCACGACTTTGCCGGAAAGGGGAGGAAGTTTTTTCTCTTTCTTGAGTTCTTCCAGCTTGTTCATACATTCGGCGTGGGTACCGCTGAACTGGCGGTGATCGTCTGGGTCGATCAGACGATATTGTCCAAAGACGACATTGTGCTGCACCCGCCAACCCTGATACCAGGCGACGTCTCCCCAGAATTGTCTACCACCCAAAGTTTTCATTTGTAGTTCCTGTACGGTCTTCTCGTTCCAGAGATTGTCCCAGTCAAAATTCAATTCGGGCTCTGCGGCCAATAAGGAAGGCGCGAGCAGGAGCGAGTATATCACGCACAGATTTGCAAAAGACGAAAAAATGGTCGAATTTTGGTGATGCATGTTGAGTTCCGTCCGGAACCTGGAAGGGGGGCAATTCGGTCTCGAAACAGCGGCGGGATGGTACCAGCAAGGGAGGATTCAGGTCCAGAGGACTCTTCCTGTTCGTCATCAAGCAATCTGTTTGCATGACCTGCTGAAAAACCGAAACGGGTACCTTCTCGAATCCCTCCGATTTCCCTATAAATAGAGAGAAATCCCCTTATCAATCAAAGAATTCACCTCAATATCCCCCCCCCGAGGAAAGGATGCTGTCGGAGATGACGACACTCAGTGATAACCCCTTGTTACAGCAGGCAGGTTTACCTCAATTTGACAAAATCGAGCCTGACCATGTTGTGCCTGCCGTCAAACATCTGCTGGAAGAAGCCGATAAGGCCTTTACTGAATTGGAAACGAGCGTTCAGCCAACTTGGGCAGGATTGATTGAACCGCTGGAGCGAATCGGGCAACGGTTTGAGCAGAGTTGGGGACCGGTGGGGCACCTTCTGGGGGTCAAAAATTCCAGCGAGTTGAGAACGGCCTATGAATCGGTTCTGGGAGAGGTGGTGACGTTCAGCCTCAAGATGAAACAGAGCAAGCCCATTTATGAAGCGTTCAAAGCGTTACGGGAAGGAAGCGATTGGGCTAAGCTGGAGCCAGCCCAACAGCGGATTATCGAATTGGGTTTGCTGGATGCCGAACTCACTGGGGTCGGGCTTGAAGGGGAAGCGAAGGATCGATTCAACAAGATCGCGCAAGAACTTTCCCAGTTGAGTACCACCTTTTCGAACAATGTTCTTGATGCCACGAATGCCTACGAACTGGTCATCACCAACGTTGAGGATACAAAGGGGTGGCCCGATAGTCTGAAGCAATTAACGGCGCAGTCTTACAATCAAGCCAAAGAGGATGAGAATCCCCAGGCGACTGCGGAAGCCGGCCCCTGGTTGATTACTCTCGACATTCCCTGTTTCGGACCGTTTCTTGAACATTGTCAGAATCGGGACCTCCGCGAAGAGGTTTATCGCGCTCGAATCAATCTGGCGAGCGAAGGCGAGTTTGATAACCAGGAAAACATCGGCCAGATTCTCAAACTTCGTCAAGAAAAAGCGAAATTGCTCGGTTACAAAAATTATGCCGAACTCAGTCTCGCTCAGAAAATGGCTCCTTCAGTGGAAGCCGTCGAAAAAATGTCAGAAGAACTTCGCACTGCCTCCTGGAATGCGGCAGAGCAAGATATGAAAGACATCCAGGAATTAGCACAGGAAAACGGACAGACCGAACCAGTGATGAACTGGGATGCCGCCTTCTGGGCCGAACGTCTGCGGGAAAAACGATTCAGTTTCACGGACGAACAACTTCGGCCATACTTTTCTTTGGAACGGGTGTTGGACGGGTTGTTCGACTTGGTGGAGCGGATCTTTGGCATCACAGTCAAAGCGGCCGATGGAGAAGCCCCTGTCTGGAATAAAGATGTGCGTTACTTCAAAATTTTTGATGAATCGGGTACGCAGTGCGCCGCGTTCTTCCTCGATCCGTATTCCCGTCCCAAAGATAAACGGGGCGGGGCGTGGATGGACGATTGTCTTTCCCGCCGGTTGATTGACGGAAAAGTCCAACTGCCCGTTGCCTATCTCATTTGTAATTCGACTCCGCCAATTGGCGAGAAACCTTCGCTAATGACCTTCCGCGAAGTGGAAACATTGTTCCATGAATTCGGTCATGGTTTGCAACATATGTTGACGACCATCAACTACGCCGATGCTTCCGGGATCAATGGTGTTGAGTGGGATGCGGTGGAGCTTCCCAGCCAGTTTATGGAGAACTGGTGTTATCACCGCCCAACGTTACTGGGCATGACGGCTCACTACGAAACGGGGGAACCGTTGCCCGAAGAATTGTTTGAAAAGATTTGCGCCGCGCGGACTTATCGCTCAGGCACGATGATGTTGCGGCAACTTCTCTTCGGGATGACCGACATGGCTCTGCACAGTACGTATGACCCGAATGGGAACAAAACCATTTTCGAATTGCATCAGGAAATCAGCAAAAAGACATCGGTTCTCCCCCTGTTGCCGGAGGACAAAAGTCTGTGCGCCTTCTCCCATATTTTTGCCGGAGGTTACGCCGCCGGTTACTACAGCTACAAATGGGCCGAGGTCCTCTCTGCCGACGCCTTCAGCGCCTTCGAAGAAGTCGGCCTGAACGACAACGAAGCGGTCGCCGCCGTCGGCCGCCACTTCCGCGATACGGTCCTATCACTGGGAGGCAGCCGTCACCCGATGGAAATCTTCAAAGAATTCCGCGGTCGGGAACCGAGTACGGAAGCGCTGTTACGACACAGCGGGTTGAAGAGCTAAATAAAGGTGACCCGGACAATCACGAAGTGTTGTCCGGGTCGCGCAGCGACACAAAGGTGTGACCAACTGTTCGGCTTAAGGTGCTCTTTCAAATGATTCACACCGATGATAATATTTCACCCACGAGTACCCGTGCA
>JAGQQC010000173.1 GCA_020426395.1 Planctomycetaceae bacterium | reverse complement strand
GGCTCATCTGTAAGGCGGAATTTAATCCCATCTGATTCCTCCCCGGGCGTGTAGTGGGCTACCCGGAGTTTGAAGAGAGAAAAACGACCGGGAATAAGTGGGCGTTCCCGGTCCGTTTTCTCGCTTCGTACAGGTCCGTTGTAATAAACCGGTTTGAATCAATCTCGAAAGCGATTAGCACTTTCGCATTCAATCCGGCAGGTCGTTAATTCAAAATCCGTTTTGTCGTTCAAGGGTGATAAATTCATCGGGTTCACATGATTCGACGTGGGTCGTTTTCGAATGCATGTCACAGGGGTTTCTACCTCAGGCAGAAGCATCCAGAATGGCTCCCCCGGTGGTCCCCCGGCTCGGTTTTTCATCGTACGTAGGAGATTTCTTTCCCTGATAGGCAATCAGGTCGAGTACCTCCGCGTAATGCTGATGACTCCGCTGTAGAAAGACCCATTGTTTCCAGCTCTCCTGACGGAGATGCATCGTCAACTGGATGGAAACTTCCAGCAGTTTTTTGAGTTCTTCGATCTCTGCCTCGGGTAACCGGGCAATCACTTCCTGCAGGGAATGCGCTTTCAAGCCCGCTTCCTGAGCTCGTTTCAGTAACTGCTCGCGCTGCAAAAGCTTCTGATTCAACTTCTGCACGAGTTCGGTTTTATTCTGTACGAACTCCTGGATCTGGTTCGGGTTTTCTCCGTAGAAATAACGTCCCCGATCACGGAACAAGGTCATCAGTTCCGTTTGAATTTTGACCAGTTCCATCAGATAACTGCGGATCTTTTCCGTCAGTTCTGCAGCCATAAAGAGGCCCCCCTGCCTGATGCTGCCGGAGAGAAAAATCTCCCCTGGGAATTGTCCTGTTTTCGGAACGTTGGCCCATCTCTGTTATCGTCGTTCGAAACCCGCTCCCGAGAGCCTCATCCGGTATGAGCGACGAGCCCAGCATTCGATTCACCAACCGTTCCGTGAAAATCGTCCTTTCCAGAGTGCTTCACAGCGGTCTTTCCCTGCTTATTGCGGAACAAAAGAACCTCTGAAAGAATTTGTAGCGCAGCAGAGCTGGCGCACTCTTTTAAGACATTCTCTAAATCGGCCGTTATCATCGCGCAACTCTTCCAACTTTTGCTTTTCGGTATTGAAATACAAAAATTGATGCAAAATGGAAGGAATGGGTGAATCAGATTTAATTCACAACCGAAGCAAATTGGTTCGCAGCCGAATTAACGTCGAGGGAGTGCTCCGGGACCTTCAAATGCTTTAGCAAGTTCGCTGCTATTCACCTCACGGGCAAAGGCCGGTAGTAACGGAGCAACCAACGCGTCTCCATGCTCGGCAGCCAGCTCTTTTGAAATTTCCTGATCAAGCTGGTTCTGGAACATTTCTTCCGCCTGACCTCCATGCAGGTAGGCCGGTTTATCATGCATGGCGTGCATCGATTTGAGCATGCTGGAATAAAATGTGCCGGCGACGAATTCCTGGAAAACCGCTTTCACTTCTTCCACTGAATTTGCCCGGTCCGCCGCCAAATTCAACGCGGGATTCTCATTCAATCCGGTCGCTTGCAATGTTTGCGCGAATTGATTGAGCTCGCTTGATGATGATAACGCCCCCAGGTTATTGATTGATGAAATGCCGGTCATGATTCAACCTCAATTGGTTCTCTCTTATGTTTCCCCCCATAAAAGATTAACGACTTAATGCTCCACCAGAATCGCGTTCAGTTTTCCGCTCGCATTCAGCTCCCGAATGATTTCAATCTTGGCTTCAGCAGGAACTTGTAATAAATCGAGTGCCCGTTTTAATTCATTTAACTGCGGAGACTGTTCGTCCGGATTGGAGGAATCGATCTTGATGAAACCGCCGCTTCCGTTTTCACCAGTTACGGTAATACTCAAATTGTCATGAGTAATCGCCACGGGCGAGATGTCCACTTCCCCTGTAATCACAATTGTTTTCGTCGCATGGTTAACCACCACTTTGGCTGCCGGACTCGGGTTCTCGATCGGAACATTCTGTAACAGAGCAATGAAGTGCTCTGGCGAATCAATATAAAGTTCTGGAATTTCAACGGTGATTGTCGTCTCGGTGATCTTAATCCAGTCTACGTATTCTCCGAAGGAGACGGCCTTGTCCTCATCGCCAGAAGGCTCACTAAATCCCGTAGCCCGTTCAAAGCTGAATTCATCATGGATGGCTTTGGCGATTTCGTCGGCTGTTCGGTAATCCGCCTTGTTCTTGTCGATGATCAACGTGACGGTTTTCTGGCCCGGACGATAGGTTGCTGCCGAGCGAACATCCTGTAATAAACGTACGCCGTTAGGAATTTTTCCGCTTACGAGGTTCTTCTCATCTTCAATTACAATTCCACCTGACGCGAGCCCCAGAGCTTGGTCATCCGAGATCAACGTATTTTCCAGTGGAGCGGGAAACAGACGCCCCCCCCTTAAACTTTTCGCCCCCAGGATGGAATTCACATGACAATCGATATGCTGTCCCCGGTTCAGCCCCGTCGCGGGAACCTTTGCCGTAATCATGACTACGGCCACATTATCGGCATCTTTCAAATCTGGCACGTTGATCGGATTGTTCATCAACGTTAAGGCCGTGGCGAGTGAACGCATCGTCGTCGCGCTGTCTCCACCATCTCCGGTTCCCATCAGGCCAACAACGAGACCGATGCCCATCAATTCAACTTCTTCTTTGCCTGCCAAATCGCAGATGTCCCCGACTTTGGCAGCCTGCGCAGAATTTGAACTGGTGATAAACAACAAACTTGCCAGAAGTATTCCTCCCAGCCTGCCACGTTGTTTTCGGAAAAGGTTTAACATCAAAGTGCCTGTTACTACGAATGAAATAAAATAAAGAACGAGGTTAAATAAATGGCTTGCTTAGAACGGAGAGAACTTGTCATACAACCAGATTCCCCAGGGACGTTTGACGCTGTCGCCCACTTTTCCATTCATCTTTTTGGAGACATCCAGGTTATAGACGTTATCACTGCTGGCAGTCATATCGGCAGCAACTTTATCACTGGGAAGAACCCCCGTCAGCGTATAGATAAAGACATCCCCATTGATCTCAATCCGGTCACGAGCTTCCAATACGAGGTTTCCGTTGGGTAACACTTCCACCACGATCGCCGCGATTCGATACTGAACCCCTTCCTGGTTACTCAATGCTCCCGTCGAGGTCAATTTGCCTTGTAAGGCGGCATCCACTGTCGGTTCGTTATCGGCGGCATTCGTCAAATTACCGTCTTCGCTAATTCGCAAAAATTCTTTCAACTCCGCCGTTAGAGAAGCATTCCGGGTCCGGTTGAAGTTGGAATTCACCCGATCCTGATATTTCTTGTCCACCAGAATCGTAATGATATCGTGCTGCTTAATCTCTTCCAGTTGCGGCTCTTCGATGTAGATCCAGGAGTAATCCCGAATAGAACGTTGCGTTGTGGAGAAAGCCATTTCGGGGACAGGCTGCATCTGCTGGTTGATCGGTTGAATTTGATGGGGAACCGCTCGCAACGGAGTTGCCGTTCGCCCCACCATCGCACCGGGGTATTGTGCTCCAGTTTGAGGTTGCGTTGGCACTTGCGCTGAAAGATTTCCAGAGAGGATGATGCAGAGAACTCCAGGCAGCAACCAGCCGGCGAAAGCAAAACGGCTTTGCACTCTGGTAAAACTGCCTGATTGTCTTATGGATACGTTGTTCATGATCACAGCCATGATTAGTACTAACATGATTCCCCCCCTTGTTCTGCTTAAACTCGATGTTTTCTCAAAATGTCCGTTTTTGTCGTGGACTTCTGATCCGACTTAATTTGCCAGACTGTCTCCCGAATCGACAACAGCTTCATTCACACCGGTCACACGGACATTGATCGGTGTCGGACGGGTTTTCGTTTTCCATTGAGGTTCTACCGGGATCACCTCTCCCTGGCTCCCCTCTTTTAATGCTTTGCAGAGCGTTCTCACCTGGATCCCTTTTGAATTGACGAAGACTTTGACCATCGCATTGCGTCGCACAAGTACGATGGGCTTCATTTGATTTTGTTGAACCGGGCGTCCTGCCGCGAGAGGTTGTACAGCTTCTTTACCTTCGAGCTCTTCATAAGTGGTCACCATCGTCGCTGTTAATCGATCCACTGGAATCGATTCGAAATCGTCGCGGGTCAAGGATTGCCCACGCGGAATTTGATAGCGGGGCACCAAAGCTGTCGGTCCCGCTTTGACAGAGACGTTCACCAAAATCGACTGCAATGACTTCTGGTCATCCAGCAGGCTGATTTTCAATTGCTGAGGAGCTGTCCAGGGAGCCTGTCCTCCTTGTACGTGATATGCCGTCGGAGTGAAGTGTTTGAGTAAGGGTAATTGCTGCCGGCTGATCTCCAGTTCAATTTGTTCCGGTTTCACACTGAGTTGTTGAGCTTGCAGGTATTGCTGGATCGATTGCTTCAGGGCTTTGACGGCCTGTTGCAATTGCCGGGCTTGGGCTGTTGGATCAGCTTGAGTGTAAGAGACCTGTTGAATTGGTCCAGGTGCGCTGGCACTGGCCACTTCAATCTGAGTGCTTCCCTGCATTTCTACCGCCAGCATATTTACGCCGCTCGATTTCAGACGGGAACGGACTTCATCAACCGAAATCCGAATTTTCAAACCTGCCGCGGGAGCCGGGCGAAGGATAATTTGTTTTAACCGCTCAGCGACTTGGGGATTGAAATCATAAACCTCGGCGACATCTCCCAAACGAACCACTTCTCCCTGAATATTCGCGTGAGACTTGAACTGCACCGTCGCGGCTGTTGCCAGACTGCAAAGACAGCAGCAAACCAGGCAACCTGCCAACAAGCGGCCGATCCAGTTTCTCTGTTTTTCAATGCGAGTAGAAGACATGTCTCAAATTCCGTTTCGAGATTCAGGGAGATGTAGGTTAAGTCCCACCTTCGTTAGTTATGTTTCCTTAGAACCGCCGCAAGTTGGCGATCAATTGCAAGGCCTGATCGGCCGCCTGAACCACCTGGCTGTTCAATTCAAAATTTCGCTGGGTTTGAATCAAGTCAACCAATTCCTTGACTGGTTCAACATTCGATTCTTCCAGAAAGTTCTGTCTGATTTGACCGAAACCGTTTGTTCCCGGCGTCCCCGTCACTGGAGCGCCTGAAGCATCGGTCTCTGTATAGATGGAATCCCCAATCTGAAGTAATCCACCCTGGTTTGTGAAGCGGGTTAACTGAAGTTGTCCCGCATTGGTCAAGGTGTTGGTCCCCGCCGTCCGGTAAAAGATCTGGCCGTCTCCGCCAATGGAGATGTCCTGGGCATCAACAGGGATCGTGATGTTGGGAAGCACCAATCGCCCCACATCTCCCGAGGCCAGCACTAATTGTCCGTTCGTGTTCAATGTGAAAGCGCCATTGCGCGTGTACCCTGTCGACGAGTCCGGATTGACGACCTGGAAAAACCCTTCCCCGGTAATCGCCAGATCAAGTTGACCATCGGTCACTTTGAGAGACCCCTGGGTAAAGTCCAGTTGTGTTCCGGAAACCTTGGTTCCCAGACCAACCGATTTCCCGATTGGTGTCATGCTTCCAGATGCATCCAGTTGACCGGGAAGCTTGAAGTGTTCGTAGAAGACATCTTCAAAATTCGCGCGAGATTTTTTGTAACCGGTGGTGCCTGCGTTCGCGATATTGTTCGCGATCACATCAAGCTTGAAATTGTTGGCCTGCATACCGGAAGCAGCAGAATGGAGTGATCGTAAACTCATGGAATCCTATCCCCCTGGGGTTTCAATCCTTGTCTTGTTATTTCTCGCTGTCAGGTGACCTAAACACGCCCCAGCGATCCGAGCAATGCTCCTAATGATTCATCCTGGAATTTCGCCATATTCAGGTTTGATTCAAAGGCCCGTGAGGTCTCGATCATCTGTAACATTTCCGAAACCGACTCCACTCCGGAACCTTCCAGATAACCTTGCTTGACCATCACATCAGGGGCAGCGGGATCAATCGGTCCGTGGCTGACGAACAGGTTCTCTCCCTGTTTCTCAAGCGCTTTGAAATCTCGAGGAGTGACCACCCCTAACTGCGACAGTGGAACCATCGTCTTGTTATCCACGGAAACACTGATGGCTCCCGTGCTGGAGATCGCCACTTGTGTGGTATCGGGGGGCAATGTGATCGGAGTTCCTGAGGCACTCATCACCTGCATGTTGCCTGCGACGGTGACTAACTCGCCGTTCCCATTCAGAGTCATCTGGCCATCTCGCGTGAGATATTGTTTCTGGCCATCCGAAACTTGAAGAAAGCCGGGCCCCGTAATCGCCACATCGAGATTGGAACCGGTGTCCAATAAAGGTCCGCCGGTGAAATCGGTGACGACTTCGTCGAGGACCAGACCGCCGGTATGTTCATCCAGATTGCCCGGCAATTCTTCTTCCAGCCCGAGCGCCATATCGTGCGGTTCCATCTGGCGAAAGATGGCCAGATCCCGCTTAAAGCCGGAAGTGGAGGCATTGGCGATGTTGTTCGCAATGACATCCAGCCGTTGAGACTGGGCGGTGGCTCCCTGGGCTGACAGATAAAGCCCGTACAACATGAGATTGATCCTGAAAGAAAGCGCCCCCGCTATCTGTTCATTATCGGCAGCGCGCGATCGATCTCTTAAGCAAAATCGTCAAATCCAACCTAACCAGAAGCAGCGACCCATAACCCCAAATCAACCCATTCCACCCATTCTAAATTTACTATGGGCGTAAAAAAACTCCCGGCTCGAAAGCCGGGAGTTCGTGTTGATTCAGGAATGCCTGGGGAAGCTTAGACTTCCACTTCGTACATGGGCATTACTTCTTGAAGATTGGTGATCTCCATCACTTCCCGGATGTCCTGGGAAGGGTTGTAAAGATGAACAGTCACACCATGTTCACGTAGCGAGGCCAGTAAGCCGAGTAAACCACTGGGGATTAAGGTTACCCCAGTAAAATCAATGGCGAGAGTCTCGCACTGGTGTTCTTCGATGAGCTCCAGCAGCTCGCCCCGCACTTCCGCAAGGTTCACATGCTCAAGCACATCGTGTCCTCCGAAGCCGGCGACCGATAAGGTCCCTGCCTCGTAGACATGCAATGTACCCTGTTTTGTTTCCATTAAATGAAACTCCAAAAAACGCTAATTAAGACGGATAAGAAAAATAAATAAATAGGCGTCACAAATAGGACGGCATCAGTATACCGGTAAGCCGCCCGAATGCAGCCCCGAAATGCCATTCTGTTGAAAAATCAAAAGTCGGAGCGAACGGAGTACCAATTCGAAGAATTACGCAATTTAGAGGCGTATCTACCGTAAAACAGGGATGTTACAGCGGAATCAACCATGTACGAACCAACCACCGTTGAGGAGCATGGGGATAAAAATGCGCGAAATTCGCGCAAAGATCAGGTGAAATTAGCAACACTGGTCAATCAACGATCACGGTTGTTCGAGAACCTGGTCTACTGCTCACGCTGTTTCAGGCATGGGACTCGGGGAGTTTTTTGCCGGTCAACCGGTAAACGTAAGCCATAATCTCCACAAAAACCTCGTACATATCGGGAGGGATCGGCTGGCCGGTTTTGACTGATTTGTACAAGGACCGGGCGAGCGGCGGGCGTTCGATGATCGGGATCTTGTGTTGAGCCGCAATTTCCCGAATTTTTAGAGCGATTTCCCCCATTCCCTTGGCCACCACAACGGGAGCGGGCATCGTTAGGGGATCGTACTTGAGCGCGACCGCAACGTGGGTCGGGTTGGTAATCACGACATCGGCCTGGGGAACCTGACTCAGTTCGCGAGCCGTGGCCAGACGGCGGTGGATTTCACGACGGCGGGCCCGGATATGCGGATCCCCCTCCATCTGCTTCATCTCTTCGCGAACTTCCTGCTTGCTCATTTTCAAATCTTGCTCGTGCTTCCATTTCTGAAAAGCAAAATCGAGCCCGGCAATGATGATGAGTGCCAGGGAAAGCTGAAAGGCCAGCATCGCTGTTTCATCTTTGACGGTGGTCAGGGCCTGAGTATTTTCTACTCCCAACAGAGAAAGTGCGCCGAACTTCGGAATGGCAATCCAGATGGCGTAGGAGGCGATCAGGATCAGCACGATCAATTTACCCAGACTCGTTCCTAATTTAGCGATCGCCCGAATCGAGAGAATCCGCTTGGCTCCTTCGAGTGGGTTCAATCGAGAGAGTTTCGGTTGCAGGGCTTCTGGAGAAAAGAGAAAACCGACCTGCATGATGTTGATTCCCACTGCTGTGGCAAACATCATCAACAGGATAGGGATCAACTCGCCGGAAACCAGTTCCACAGTTTGAGGCAATCGTTGCAGTAAGGCGCCTTCGTCGGAGCGGCTTGTGACCGCTGTACTTAAATTGGCGCGCATATAGTCCATGATGAACTGGCAAAGCGGGAAGGCGTACCAGTAAATGACAACTGCGGTCATCAACATCAATGCCGCTGCATTGAGGTCGGTACTCTTCGCCACATTCCCCTGCTCCCGGGCTTGCGAGCGCCTCCTCTCGGTGGGATCTTCTGTTTTGTCACCAGAATCGTCTGTTGCCATGAGATCACAGGGTTAATTGAATAATTGTTTTAGAGGGATTCCGGTTCGTAAAAACCGTGCAGACTGCTACTCACCTGATCGATGACCTGGGGTAACAATTCGACAATGGTCTCACCGCCCGAAGAAAGACAGAAGAGTAACACGAACAGATTAACGGCCGAACGCACGGCGAAACCGATCATTAGAACGTTCACCTGTGGCACAGAATGTCCCAGATAACCCATCGTCAGAGAGACCAGTGACGTCGCCGCCAAGAGAGGCA
>JAGQQC010000172.1:6950-8851 GCA_020426395.1 Planctomycetaceae bacterium | reverse complement strand
AACAGCAGCGCCACGAGCCCCGCTCCGATACCCCAGCGAAGTTGATGGGAGGTTGATAACACGCCACCTAAAATGCCAATCAATCCGCTGAGGATGAACAGGTTAACAATCCCCAGGGGCCCCGGGAAAAACTGCTTTTGCCGGATGGCACCCGTTCTCAATTCATTAAAGGCCACCGCCAGAACGACAAGCAAGCCGACAATCATCCCTTCGAATTCATCGGGACTCCCTTTGACGGTTTTGGCAACGGAGTCGATCACAACCCGCAAAAAGAGTGCTCCGAGCATCGTTCCGGTGATCGTGCCGATTCCTCCGGTCAGGCTGCAACCCCCGATGACGGCCGCCGCAATCGCGTTGAGTTCATATCCGAGACCGGCTGATTCCGGATTGGCTTCGCCGACGTAACTGCAAAAGAGAATACCGGCAATGGAAGCGGTCACTGCGCCGATGCAATAGGCAAGCCATTTCTGTTTCTCCGTCCGTATTCCGCTTAGTCGGGCCGCTTCCTCATTCCCTCCCATCGCGTAAAGATGACGTCCCACCAGCGTGCGGCTCATCAACAACCAGAGTAAGAAAGAGATGACCAGAAAAATAACGACGGGAATCCACCAGATCCGGCCAAGGTCATTAAAGAGTGGATCGGAGATATAAAACTTGGAATTCGAACCGGCTTCAGTGAGCGCCTCGTTAATATCCTGTATCAATACGCGTCCGAGACTTCGGAGCCCCACCAGTGAAGCGAGTGTCGCCACGAATGGAGGTAATCCGATCACCGTAATCAACCAAGTATGAAACGTCCCTATCAGTAAACCGACTATGATCGTCCCGAGCACCGCCAGCAGGATAATGCCCACCCCCAGATTCGTGGTATCCGGATTACCCGCATCATCAAGTGGAGCAAGCCACATCATGATGGCACAGCAGACCATTCCGCTGAAGGCAATCACCGAACCACTCGAAAGATCGATGCCACCGGAGATAATGACAATCGCCGCTCCCAGAGCGAAGATTCCGAGCAACGAAGTCTGCCGCAGAATCTCTTTGGCGTTGTAAGCGGTTTTAACCCGATACGAGTCGTCCACGATTCCGGTAAAGAACACGACCAGGCAGATAGCAATGAGCAACCCGAGTTCCGCTGGTAAGCGAGACCAGATTGACTTCTCCGGTTTCAATTTCGGAAGTGGAGGTGGAGAAGACTGGGACATGCTGAGCTCAAGAAAACAAAATCAACGAGACATTCAAAAGAGATTTTATGAAGAGTCCTGATATCAGGAGCCGGTTAAATTGTATTCAGCCAGCCAGGCTTTGAACTCATCCAGAGTCAGGTAAGTCGTGCCTTCCGAAAAGAGTTCGGGTTTGATTGGAGATTCCGCACTGGGAACCACAATCTTCAAACCCGTTTCCTTAATGTCACCATCGGTCTCACCATAGTTGGGAAGAATACTTTTGATGTCCGCCTGATTGTCATTGAGCATTGCATTCAGTAACCGAACACCTTCGTAGGCCATCTGGTAGGGATCCTGTACGAGCATGACATCCAGCACCCCATCCTCCATCGCAGTAATTGATGGGGGATCCGCATCGAAGCCGACGACGGTCATTTTGTCATTTATGTTAAGATCTTTGACGATATCGACAATCGCCGGCGTGTTATACGACCAGATTCCGACCAGCATATTGAGGTCATCATGGCGATCGATCGTATCGCGAACATTTTTCTTGGCTGTTTCAGCCTGTCCCTGATCACCCATGTTTTCGAGTTGTTCGAAGTTGCTGCCCGCCCCTTCCTGAAAACCTCCGATCCGTTCGATCGCATTCGAGGCAGACTTCACTCCCACAAAGGTTGCGAACTTTGCTCCCTCCGGTGTCAGCGCCTTCGCCGCTTTGCCAAGTTCGCGCCC
>JAGQQC010000172.1:0-6909 GCA_020426395.1 Planctomycetaceae bacterium | reverse complement strand
ACCGCGCTTTCCGGGCTCGCTGGTCATCCCGATTGATGTCGGAATCCACAGTGATCAATTTCACTCCTGATTCGCTGAGAGCAACCATCTGATTGACGAGAGCCTGATTTTTGGGATCGGTCACACAGATCGCGACCGCAGCGATGTCGGTGGCCCCCTGATATTGGCGCAGTTTGTCGATCTGGGTCTCCGGTGAGAAGTTTCCGCGGTCGATCACCACCTTTAAGCCTTGCTTGCCAACGTCCAGTTTCTCTTCTGCCTGTTTCGCTCCAGCAGCAAAGGCATCCCAATAGGGCGAATTCCCATTGGTCAACAAGATGATTCGACGGGTGGAGGGTTTGACTTCGCCTCCGTTTTCCCCATCAGTACAGCCCGCTATTAGAGCGACAAGGCCAAGACAGGTTGAACTCAGCAGCAGAAGCAGACGTTTTCGAACACGACTCATGAACAGAGACTCCTCAGAGCGCTGAAGGTTATTTAACATTCTTAAATAAATACCATTTTCCCCGGACCGATTCAATTCCTGAAGGGCGAAGAAACTTAATGATCAACCGAATCCACACCTTTATCAGCTAGCTGGTCAGGAAATGAGCGCCGCCCGTTTTTCAGCGATTTTCGCCAGCAAGGCTTTCTGTGGGTCGGCAAATTTCTTGAGCCCTTCTTCCATCAGCACATCTTCCATCTTCTGGAAATCAACTTCGGCGTGTAGCTGATCGATAAAAGTTTGATCCGGCAAGTTATATAAGAGTGGTTCAAATGTTTTCCCTTCCATCTCTGTGATATCCTGAATCGATTCCGGGGGAACCGTTTGAATGTCACTCCCCGCCAGACCGGAATTGAATTTATCCGGCGGATCCTTGGGGTCTTTGACACCGGTGCTCGCGAAGATCATCTCCTGCTGGAGCTTCAGGTTTTTATCCTCCCAGAATTTTCGGTTCTGGTCCCAAATCAACTGGGCATTCGCCATCGCAACCTGCCCCTGCAAGTTGTCCGAGAGATCCGGCAAATGTTTCTGCGTGTAGACATCGACCCGGCTGACGAACACGGAATAGACCGACTTAAAGTGACCGAGCGAATCCCGCTTCTGAGCCCCTTTCCAGACCGCATCGCGGGCGGCGGCGTACTGTCGTGGGGTAAAAATGAGCGTGACATTCAAGGTAATCCCGTGCGCCGATAAGTCTTCCAAAGCCGCGAGACCCGCGGGTGTAGCGGGAACTTTAATCATTCGGTTCTGGTGTCCGGCGGACCAGTATTTACCCAGTTCAATGTATTTGGCCGCCCGTTGTTCGAGAGATAGCGGGCAGTCTTCTGCTTCGAGGAGCGGATCGAGCTCGAAACTGACGTAACCGTTGTTCCCTTCCGATGCCTCCCAAATGGGGAAGAATTTCTCCTGCGCCCCTTTGATAATATGGTCAGTCAATTTCCAGGCAACGTCGGAATCGTCGTCGCTCTGCTCCATCAGCCTGGTCAGTTCCTCGTCATATAGCCCCGTGTTGATCAGGCTGGAAATCAAAATTGGGTTTGAGGTTGCCCCGGTTCCTCCCAGAGCCAATGTGTTCCGAACATCCTCTGGATCGACGCTGTCGACCCATAATTTGGTACCTGTCGCCAGTAATGATTTGATGGAATCAGACATAAACACAAAATCCTTTGTTGGAAGATTCACTTTCCTGGAATGAGGGGCTCGAATCCGGCCGGTTTCTTTTCCACAGGGCAATTCCTGAACAGTAACATCGGAACGGTTCCGGCGTTATAATGGCCTCTGTGAGCCGGCAGAATCTCCCGTTTATAATAACGGTCCGCCGCCCAGATTTCTCCCCGTTTCCGGCCCCTTTCTCTGCAAACTGCCCGACAATCTGATAGACAAGGTTTGAATACGTGCCCACCGACTCCTCGCCGCATGAGCAATACCAGAACCCGTTAATCTCTCGCTATGCCTCCTCCGAAATGAGCCGGATCTGGTCGGCCCAGACGAAACATTCCACCTGGCGACGATTGTGGGTGGCGCTCGCCGAATCGGAAGCGGAACTGGGACTTGATATTTCCCCGGCCCAGATCAACCAATTGCGAGACAACATCGAGAATGTCGATTTCGCGGTCGCCGCTAAATACGAGAAAGAGCTGCGTCACGATGTCATGGCTCATGTGCATGCCTATCGTGACCAATGTCCGGACGCAGGGGGCATTATCCATCTGGGCGCCACCAGTTGTTTCGTAACTGACAATAGTGAGTTGATCCAAATCCGTGATGCGCTGCATCTGATCCGCTCACGGCTAGTCGCGGCGATTCACCACTTGGCGAATGTCGCCCAGGAATATCGCGATCTCCCCTGCCTCGGGTTCACCCATCTGCAACCCGCGCAACCGACAACCGTCGGCAAACGGGCCACTCTCTGGTGCTATGACTTGGTGCTCGACCTGGAAGAGATCGAACATCGCATTGAAACCATGCGATTTCGCGGCGTGAAAGGAACGACGGGCACTCAAGCCACCTTCCTGCAACTGTTTAATGGCGATCATCAGAAAGTGGAGCAACTTGACCAGCTTGTCTCCGAGAAGATGGGATTCAGCCGCCGTTTTGCCGTCACGGGCCAAACGTATTCCCGCAAGTTCGATTCTCAGGTGCTCGACGTGTTAAGTGGCATCGCCCAGTCGGCTCATAAGATGGGAACCGACATGCGATTGCTTCAAAACCGGAAGGAGTTGGAAGAACCGTTCGAAAAGAAACAGATCGGTTCCTCCGCCATGGCCTACAAACGAAACCCGATGCGTTCCGAACGGATGTGTGCGCTCACCCGTTTCGCGATGAGCCTCGGACCGAATGCTGAGCAAACAATGGCGACCCAATGGATGGAACGAACCCTGGACGACAGCGCCAACCGCCGCTTGTCGCTCCCCCTCTCTTTTCTTGCGATCGATGCCTCTCTGATCATCTACAAAAACATCGTCGATGGTCTTGTCGTCTACCCGAAAGTGATCGAAAAGAACCTGCTCGCCGAACTTCCTTTTATGGCGACGGAAGAATTTCTGATGGCCGGCGTCAGCGCGGGCGGAGACCGTCAGGAGCTGCACGAAGTGATTCGTGTTCACAGTCAGGAGGCAGCCCGGCAAGTCAAAGAATTCGGTCTGGAAAACGACTTGATCGAACGCTTGAAGCAGGACGACCATTTCGCCAAGGTCGATCTTGAATCAGCCCTCGACGCCCGCAAGTATATCGGCCGCGCCCCGGAACAGGTGGACTCGTTCCTCGAAGAAGTAATCGAACCTATCCGTTTGAAATACAAACATGACCTCGACTTTGGGAATGATGATTTGCGTGTTTGAAACCACTGATGGACACAGATGAACACAGATTTAGAGAATTAGAAACAGACAATCAAAACTTAGCTGGTTTTTGTGGGACCACATAGCGCGGAATAAAACATCAATGCGAAAGAGCTTTCAGCAGTTTTATTTCAACACTAAGGCACGAAGACACCAAGAATCGAACGATCTATGCAGATGAGAAGCAGCATTCAACACCAACTGCTTTAATCAGGTTTTTAATTTTTTGTGTATTTCGTGGTTAATAACAACTCTTTGATGGATTAGAGCCTTGCCCAATTCTTCTCGAATTCTGCTCGCCGGTTTATTCCATGAGACACATACGTTTCTGGAAGAAGTTACCCACATTGAAGATTTTGAAATTCGACGGGGTGAGGAATTGCTGTCAGTCGCCGGGGATGGTTCTCCATTGGCGGCAGTCGTGGAATTCGGAAACAAAACGGGTTGGGAATTTCTGCCTACCATCGATATGCGGGCCATGCCAAGCGGAACGGTCGCGAACGACGTCTTCGAAACGTTCTGGGAAGCTTTCGTCGCCGGTTATCAAAATGAAATTGAGCAGGGCATCGACGGAATTTATCTCGTCCTGCATGGGGCGATGGTGACCGATGCTTACCCTGATGTTGAAGGAGAACTGCTGAACCGGATCCGCCAACTGGACGGAGCAAAGGATATCCCGATCTGTGGAGTGCTTGATCTACATGGGAACATCTCACCGAAGATGATGCAGGCGAGTCAGGGGTTTATCGCCTACCAATGTAATCCGCATACCGATGCCCATGCTGCCTCCTATAAAGGCGCGGAGTTGCTGAATGAAATCCTGACACGAGGTGAATTCCCCACGGTTTTACACCAACCCGCCGGTCTACTGTGGGCTCCCACCGCCGTAGGAACCGACGATGTTCCGATGAAAACGCTGGAAGAAATGGCTCGCCGGTTTGAAGAGACTGAAGCAGGAATCAACACCGTCAACATTTTTGGCGGCTACGCCTTTGCCGATACGCCTCACACGGGTGTTTCCATTTCGGTGATCACCTTTGGTGATCCGGCCCGAGCGCGGGATCTACTCGACCACTTAATCATGAAGGCGAAAGCCGATCATGTGTATGCTCAGAAACAAGACCTCGATCCGGAAAATCTGGTCTCTCATTTGCAACAGCATTTTAAGTCGGCAGAAACCCCCGTCATCCTCGCCGAACCCTCCGATAACATTGGTGGCGGCGCTCCGGGCGATGGGACATCCTTATTGCGTTTCTTTTTGAAACACAAACTTGAAGGTTTTGTCGTCGTCATCAACGATCCCGAAGTTGTCGCGGAACTACAGACGGAAACCCGGGGAACGGAAGTCAAAAAATCGATCGGGGGCAAAGGGAGTCCGCTCGGCGAAGGCCCCTTAGAGATCACCGCTGAACTGAGATATCTCTCCGATGGACAATTCGAACTGGAAGACCGGAACAGTCATCTCGCCTCCATAGCGGGCGTGCAGATTGACATGGGACCGTGCGCCGTATTAGAACATGCACTCGGTACAATTCTGCTCACTTCCCGGAAGACGCCTCCCTTCGATCTGGGCCAGCTTCGCAGTCAGGGAATTATTCCCGAACGGGCCAACGTTATCGCCGTCAAGGCAGCCGTTGCCCATCGTCGCGCTTACAACCCCATCGCCGCCGCCCAATATACGGTTGACACCCCGGGTCCGTGCGGCAGCAATTTGAAACTGTTTCCCTACCGGCTCGTTCCGAAAGCGATCGTAAACGGGTTATAAAAACGGATTTGAACCACGAAAATGCGAAGTCACCAAGGGCCGAACTGCCAATGTAAATGAAGAGAAGCCTTCCTTGTCATGAGATCGGATTGGTTTTTCTTGTTGTGTACTTCGTGATTCAAAACAATTTTATGAAAATAAGTGACGTCCCTAGTCAGACATAAACTGAGGAGTTTTTGAGAATGCGATTGAAAGATAAAGTGGCATTAATTACTGGAGCTTCCAGTGGTATCGGCCGTGAGTCCTGCCTGCTGTTTGCTCAGGAAGGGGCGAAGATCGTCGCGGTCGATATGAATGTCGACGGAGGAGAAGAAACGGCCGCCTTGGTGAAAGAAGCGGGTGGCGAGGCTATCTTTGTAAAAGCCGATGTCTCCAGCGCTACCGACAGCGAAAACATGGTCAAACAGGCAGAGGAAACCTTCGGCAAACTGAACATCATGTTCAATAACGCAGGCATCATGGATAGCCGCGACGGAACCTCCCAGGATACAGACGAATCAGTTTGGGATCTGACGATGAACGTCAATCTCAAAGGAGTTTTCTTCGGTTGTAAATACGGCATCCCCGCTTTGCAGCGCGCTGGGGGTGGTTCGATTATCAACACTGGTTCCTTCGTCGCCCTGCTCGGAGCCGCGACACCGCAGGTAGCTTACACCGCGAGTAAAGGAGGCGTCGTCGCCTTAACCCGTGAGTTGGCCGTGATTCACGCTCGGGAGAATATTCGGGTGAATGCTCTTTGTCCAGGGCCGCTAAAAACGGAACTGCTGATGAAGTTCCTCGATACGGAAGAGAAAAAACAGCGACGTCTGGTCCATATCCCAATGGGCCGCTTTGGCCTCGCGAAAGAGATGGCTCAAGCCACACTGTTCCTCGCTTCGGATGAATCGTCTTACATGACGGGCACGGAATTCGTCGTCGATGGTGGAATCACGGCGGCGTATGTGACACCAGAGTAAAGCACCTCTCTGGAACGTCGTTTAACATCTGAAAGCTGATCACACGGGTGGCACTGCTGAATCCGCTAGTGCCACCCCTTGTTAAAAATGCTTACTTGCTTTGGACTTCAGTAACACCAAATACGCTGCGAGTGAGAGAACGACCCAGGCGATGATGTAAATCATGCCGGAGGTACTTTGCATCTGCCATTCTTTCAGCCAGCTCCAGGGGAAGCTTAAGAAGGTGAAATTAAACAGGAAGTAGCAGGTACTCGTCGCCAGTAATCCCCAGGCACCGAACTGGCGAGAACTAATCCGGACATTATCCGGTTTGGCGCAGTGCAGCGCAATTATTGTCAGGATCAACAAGGGAAACGTGACAATCATCAACCAACCGATGTCGGTCGGAACGAGCGGTGGGTTCGTGCTGGTTCCCAGACTGACGGCGCGGAATGTCTTTCCGGCAATGGGCATCGCCACGATGGGGAGCGCGTACAAATAAGGCCAATACCGGCCCCCCATCACTCCAATCACGGGAATGATCGCCATCACCAGACCGTATTCATAAAAGCGTCCGAACTGAGTCTCTTCGAGAAACCAGGCGACAAGCATCATGTATAAGTATCCGACGACCAGGCAGACTTCCCAGGTGAGGGGTAACGTAATGCTTTCATCCGATTCTGACTCATCAATCCGTTTCCGATGTAGCCAAACCCCAAACCCAAGAACGCCCCCCGCAACGAATCCGAAAGCGCATTCCATCATGTTCCAGTGGTTAATCCCCCACAGGATCGGCATCGCTTCCTGAAAGCCTGCGGAATCACTCGCGCTGGCGGCTTGAAATGCCTGCCCAATCGGAAATCCGAGGCCACCCACGACTCCCCA
>JAGQQC010000171.1 GCA_020426395.1 Planctomycetaceae bacterium | reverse complement strand
CTGTTCGGTTTGCTGGGAACCGTGATGGGGATGATTCAGGCGTTCAACCAGATCGCCAACATGGGAACGCTCGGCAAAGCGGAAGAACTGGCGGTCGGCATCGGTGTCGCCCTGCTCACAACTGCGGCAGGACTGCTCATCGCGATTCCCTCGCTCATTATGTATATGTTTCTTTCGGGCAAGGTCGATTCCGTGGTGATGGAAATGGACGAAGCGGCTCAGAACGTCGTCCATCTAATCTGTGCCGAAGCCCTCTCCGGCCAGAAGATGACGACCCGCACGAGGACGAAACCATCGGCGAAGCAAAAAGCCACACGCAAGGAATCGGCTTGATCCTATTAACCCACCATGCTTAGACCAGCAGAGGTAGGCAGTCCGGAAGAAGCTGAATTGTCTGGTAGATGTTAAAAAGGTGAAATTGATCGTAGCCATTTAACATAAAACGGGTCTTCAATCCCAAGGTATTGGGCTCTCATGCCTTCAACGGTCACGTTGTTCTCTATTTTTGATAAATCGAGAATCAGTGAGAATCGATGATGGCCGACAAGTAAGTTGTGTCGTTTTCGTGTTCCGTTCACATCCGAATAGTCAACAACGTAGTAGTACTCATATTCTTGAATTGGTGGTTGGAAGTTTGCTGTTGGCGGAAGTAATGAAATAGCCTCATTGAGAGCCATTCCACGTGTGATTCCCCAGGGATTTTTATTAATGCTTGCCATTTGAACGGTAGTTTTTTTCTCTTCCAAGACATGGTTTCGCCAACTTCCCCAACCGATATACAAAACGATGGCGAACAACGCGTATAAACCAATTCGAAATATCCGACGTCGTTTTGGTCGTGGAGTCTCATTCGAGAGAGTCGCCGATTGATCCGGAACGGGTTTTAAGTTCATATTCGGTCACTCTAAAACGGTGAATACGATTTAATCCAGGTGACCCATTCATTCTCCGGCGGATGTGTGTAGTAAATTATGATTGATCCCAGAGACAAAGGGTTCGTGGTCAGGTACTTCACGGATATATTATACGTGATTCCTTCAGCATCCCCCGTGTAACCAAACGTGATTGAGTCTGGTTGTGGCCAGATATGCTCGTTTTCGACCGGAGTGACACATTCCAGAACTTCGACGTCGGTCATACCCTGTTTGAGACCCCAGGGATTATTTTCCAGTGTCGTGTTTGAGAGAAATTGATTGATCTGCTCACTGCGTTGATAAAGTTTCCACCAATTCCAGGCGAAAACAAGCACGAGTAACAACAGAAAGCCGAGTACATAATACGGCCAGCGTTTTCTTTGAAGTGACATTTGTGGTGAACGAAGAGGCATTGTGAAAGGCTTAAAAAGGAAGTGTCGATTGGAGCCACTGGAGCCAGGCCGGGTATGAATCAGCATGTTTACCTACATAGGTGACTTTCATTTCCTGTAACGTTTTGCCGCGCCCGTTTATCTGCTGCGACCGATATTTGTAACTCAATTCAAACTCCAAAACATGGCCATTACAAACAGCGTGTGACTTATCGACATAGGTGCCGAAGTGCAGCAAGAGGGTGGCCGTTGTTGATCTTAGATTCCATTGAGTAATTTTAGGTTTCTTTGTTTCTAATAACTTCTCAATTTCTGATTCAGTCATATCTTTTTGTATGCCCCAGGGATTGTTTTCGAGGGTTGCCGTTGCAGCCAACTGCTTGATCCGGGTTTCACGTTGGGCAGATTCCCATCGATACCAACCGTAAACGGTTAGTATCAGCAATAGCAGACCGATCAGAGCAGGTAGCCACCGTCGTCGTCGTTTTAAGGTTGGTATTGATGGGTTGGGTTGACTCATGATGTCTTGTGTCGGCGACTATGTAATAAATGAATTTACAGAAATTCCCCCGGTTCGGGTTCAGGGCGAAACCCCAGTTTCTGGCGGAGGGTTTTCATTTCTTGACGGCAGTCGTCTAGTTCTTCCGGGGAAATGACATGTCGAGCATGACTGAGTGGCCATTTCTCTCGGTTGACTTTCAGAATGATGCGCAGGCGATAGTCATCCTGATAACCTTTCAACTGGAAGCGTTGGGTGACTTCCAGAGACAGGTCGGCGATTTCGTCTCTCGGAAACTCGCGCCAGCTTAGACCGAATAAGGAGAATCGTTTCCAGTAGACGCGATGATTTTCTGCATCAAAGAAAACGCTGGTATACGTAGCGTAATAGGCAATCAGTGATCCGAATAGTCCAAAGATCCCCAATAGAAACCAGGTGGCGACCTCGGGTGAATGAAACGGAATATGGACATCGTCCGTGATAGAAGCGGGTAACAGGCCTTGATCATCCAGTTGAAGCAGCAGATAGAAGAACATTCCCAGAAACAGTACCGTCGTGATTCCCATGACCAGACTGAAGTCGGTTACACGAATGCCCGTCGCCGTTTCTTTAATCTTCAGCTGTTTCATGAGTTGCCTGAACGGTGATTTCTGAAGAGGGGCTGATGCTGTTCTTGAGAGTATCCCCTGTGTCTGGGAAAGAGGATCTTTAATACTTGAAGTGGGATTCAAGCCACTGAAGGATCGGATGCGATTCCTGTTCTTCATGTCCCAGATACAACTGCACGATCTCCGGGTTCTCTCCCAAAGTATTCGGTGCGTAGACCAGATGCAGGATATAGAACCCGGTACTCGATTTGAACGCATATTCAAAATCGTGACCAGTTGGAGCAATAAACCGGGTCCGTTCGATTTTCTCTGTTTGTTCCGGCAACAGTGTTTTTACTTCCTCCAGGCGCATTCCTCGCTCGATTCCCCAGGGGTTCTGCTCAATATTGGTTGTTCTTACGAACTCCACTATCTGGTCGCGCTGGCGTTGTACTTGCCAGAGAACGACGTTCGTCAAAATCCCCACCCCAATCATAAAAACGGCGAACGCAAGACAACACCGCCGAACGAAGATAAATCGAGAGGAGTGGGACATTGAGATGGGCTTATTGAAATAGAGTGTAGAGTATCTACTTCAGGAATAACCGATCTTCTTTAGAAGGGCTAGTGGAATCTGAGTTAGTATTGTTGATAACAGATATCGGAAATTTTTCCCCGTCGACGGTTTACGCGATCGGTCTACAATGGAATCGATATGCGTCCGTTACTTGTCGGCTTCAGGACAGGAATTTATGAAAATGGTTTGGTGGCTGTTGGGTCTCTTGATGATACCACTCTTCTTTTTTGCGCTCGGGGCCTATTCCTGGTGGCCACCTGTAACGGGGCTTGTGGAGGGGAAACTGAGACCGTGCCCAGACTCTCCGAACTGTGTTTCCTCACAGGCTCCGGCGGACGATTCGCATTACATTACCCCCTTGTCGTATCAGGAGGAAACCGCGAGTGAGAACAGGGCAAAGGTAAAAGAAGTTCTGGCTCAGTTTCCGCGGGTGAATATCATTGCTGAGGAGGAGAACTATTTGCACGTCACGTTCACCTCGGCCTTCTTTCGTTACACGGACGACGTCGAATTTTTGTTCGATGAAGCGTCGCGCCTAATTGAAGTCCGCTCCGCATCGCGCGTAGGTTACAGCGACATGGGAGCGAACCGGAAACGGGTGGAGGAGATACGGACACGGTGGGAGGAGTGAACAATCAACTCGGGTTGCTTTATAAAAGTTGTTCAACTTACGGGACGGTGACATTGGATCGAAACAAGGAACCGAGCCACTCCAGCCAGTAGGGAGGAGGCTCATCAAAAGCGGTCACGACCATGATCTTGGCAGTGCAGGAATTTCTCTTCAGGGTTTCATCTGCTTCGAATTCCGGTTTCGGGTCGTAATCGGAATAGTAAGAAACTTCATAATCAGCCCCATCAATTTCAAATTGATAATTCTCATAGGCCCGCTTATCCAGGGTGAAAAAGGAATGAAAGGAACCCGCTGGCATTTTCTCCTCTATTTCGGGAAAGGTCATCCCCTTTTTGATGCCCCAGGGGTTCTGTTCGATGGTTGTTGTTCGCGCGAATTCTTCCCGTCGGTAATCATTTCTGGCTCCAATCCAGTAAAGGGTAACCAGGATGATCAGTACCGAAAGCAGGCCAATGAGGATGAGTCGGGTGGTTTTGGATCGGGGAAGGTGAGGCATCTCTCTTGTCCGATTCTCGATACAAATTATGGGACGGTTTCACTAGAAATGAACAAGGAACAGAGCCGGCGTATCCAGCCGGGAGCGGGTTCACTAAAAGCGGCGATTCGTAGTTCCTGGGCAGTGCAGGAATTCCGCCTAAGAGTTTCATCTTCACCAAATTCTGGTTTCCAGCGATAAGCGGCCTTGAAGGTGACTTCAAAATTCACCCCCTCGATCTCCAGATGGTAATTATCGAAGGCGAGATGATCTTCAATAAAAAAAACTTAAAGGTGTCAGGGGGCATCTTTTCCTGTAGTTCGGGAAAAGTCATGCCCGCTTTGATTCCCCAGGGATTTTTTTCGAGTGTCGTATTTTGAGTGAATTCCTCAATCACCTGTGCTCGTCGATAGTCATCCCATTGAACCCAGCCGAACAGACCGACCAGGAACAGCAGAATCAATGCGGTGCCAATTATTATTCGTCGAACCGGTTTTGATTTGAAAAAAGTCTGCATCGAATTGGAATTTTCTCAGATTCAGAAAGCTGTTAAAAAAATGGAAGATGGTCCTTTAACCATTTGAGCCAGGCCGGGTCGGGGGATTTCTGGGAGTTTATGTATAATCCAGATGCAGAACAGGAGGCCCGTACCTTATTCATGTCTGGTTCATTCAGGTCTGGTTCGTTCTGCCAATGATAGGACGCACTGAAGATGACCATGTACTTCAGACCATTTCGCTCAATCTGATAGGAGTCAGATGCATTGGAGTCAATGAGGAGCAGGTGCTGGTAGGAATTCGCCGGCATCTTTTCTTCGATACTAGGAAAGGCCATGCCCTGCGTGATCCCCCAGGGGTTGTTATCCAGCGTGGTCGTACGTGTGAACTCCGCAATCTCCTGTTCCTGTTGATACGCTCGCCATTTGATCCACCCGATCCCGACGGCCATAACCAGCAATCCCAGTAAAAAGATTCGTATAATACGACCCCAGATTTTCACTGGTTTTCGAGAGGTAGAGGCTGTCATAAAGAAGAATCTTGTTGAGAGGCTAAGTTAGGAGAGCCGGTTTCTATTTGAGGGACCTGGAAGAGAGAAAGTTCCCGTTTCTTTGAAATTTGGCAGAAGAGAGGAGAATTTTCAGGCCGTGGAAAAGATCGATCTAATCGATATTTTTTCAGATCGTCTGTACTTCTAAGTCTCATTATACATGGCCTCGATTTGGTGATAAACTAATTTCGAGCGACTGGTTTCTCTTCAACTCTTCTATTCCACCTGATTAGTAAAAGGTGTCGTCCGATGTCGTCTACCGCGCGAGTTTCTCTTTTTCTCCTCATGACAAATCTGATCTGGCTGGTGGTCTGCGAACAGGCAAGTCCTGCGGAAGAATTATCCTCGATCGAATTCTCGGAGCACCTGATCGGTGGGGATTATGCCTACGCCTATGGCATCGCCGCTGCGGACTTCGATCAGGATGGCGATCTCGATCTGTCAAGCGCCGATTACACGCCGCACAACCGGTTGTACCTTTATGAAAACGACGGGAACGGTGAGTTTCGCAAGCACATCATTCAGAAAGACGATCCCGAGCGGTTGGAACGCCATCTGGTGGGTGATGTGGACAACGATGGAGACCTGGATATCGTCATCGTCAAGAATCTAAACGGACATCTGCTCTGGTTCGAGAACGATGGATCACCGACGGACGACCAATTGTGGAAGCGGCATGTCATCACGACAAATCTCCCGGGAGCCTACGATGTGGCGCTCGCCGATTTCAACAACGACGGACATCTCGATGTCGCCGGTTCAAGCTGGGTGCTCGGGAATCAGTACGCCTGGTTTGAAAACTCGGGGAACCCGGCGCACGGCGAATGGAAAAAACATATCATCGAAAAAGAGGTACGCGAAACACGCACCATGAGAGCGGCCGACTTTGACGGAGATGGTGATGCCGATCTGCTTGGTACAGCGCGGGGAATCGATGAAACTGTCTGGTTCGAGAATGTTCCGGGAGAGAAGGGCATCCGTTGGACGAAGCATATTATCGACAATCAATCGGACTGTCCGGCACATGGTAACCCGGTTGATATGGACGGCGATGGCGATCTCGATGTTGTGATGGCGCTCGGTTTCTATTTTCGCCCCGATGGCAGTGACGAAACGGCATCGCAGCGATCAGAAGAGAATCAAATCGTCTGGTACGAGAACGACCAGCCACGCGGTGGGCCGTGGAAAAAACATATCATCAAAACTCATTTCGACGACGCCTTCGAAGCCACGGCAGCAGATCTGGATGCCGACGGAGACATCGACGTTGTCGCGACGACCTGGAGAAACCCCGGTCGCATTGCCTGGTTCGAGAACACGGGCGACCCGGCAGGAACCTGGAAATATCACCCGCTTAAAGAGAACTGGCGGAGCGCCAATCAGGTCATCATTGCCGACATGAACGGAGACGGCAAACCGGACATAATTGCCTGCGCAGAGCGCGGCAGCGTTGAAGTTCGCTGGTGGCGAAATGAAGGTCGTCCGGATAAATAGGGATCACCGTTTCGTTTTGGTGGTGGGGTTGTTCCAAAGTCTACGTATCGGGGCATTTATTATCCCCTTAAAACGGCATCCATGATTTAAGCCATTCGAGCCAAGTCTGGTCTTCAACCCCGAGGTCATAGGTTTGCAGCTCCGTGATGGTGGCTTCGTCTCCTTCGGGGGCAAACTCAATTTTCAGGAAGAGCCGATTTCCTCCCATGAAAAAATGGTGGATGTAGACTGGCCAGTCAGACCCATCAGGTCGGCTTACGAAGTCGAGCATGTCTCGATCCTCCGGCGCTCGTAAGGCGCCGGTTGTGGCTGGGGGGAGCAGTGGTAGTGCTTCGTCCAATGTCATTCCCGGTTGAATACCCCAGGGATTCTCATCAATGGTGGCATTTTGGGCAGCATGAAGCTGATGTTCCAACTGAAAGTATCTGATGCGGGTCCAACCGGCGAAAAGCACGACCGCGAAGACCAGGTATACCCCGATGCGGAATTGTCGCTGTCGCTGCGGGAGCTGGATTTCATTTGGAGGAGTGGTTGATTCTTCGGATTGGTTCTGGTTCATTTTAACCTCCCCAGGGGAGATAGGATTTAAGCCATTGGATCCAGGCTGGTTCTATCGTTCGATCAAATGTAACTCTTAGTGAATCTACTGAATTCGTATTGTCCGATTCAGTATCAAAGAAGGGGGGATTAGTTACAGTGACAGTCCACAAGACTTGATCATGCTCCACTTCGAGGAACAGATGCGAAGTGGAGCTTGTAATCGAGAACATGCTTGATCCCACGTAATGTTCAAGACCGAGACGTGTTAAGACTTCAGAATCGTCCATCCCTTGTTCGATTCCCCAAGGATTATTCTCAATGTTCGTCGTGCGAACGAACTCTTCAATCCACTTTTGTCGTTGATGTCCCCGCCACTTGAACCCACCGTAGGCAAGTAATGGGATCGCAACGACGATCAGCAAGATGTTAAACCAGCGTTTGCGCTTACGAGTGGAATTCATCGCGGGTTACATTCCCAATATTGATTTAAGCCATTCGAGCCAGGGGGGGGCTTTTGTGGGATCGTAACGGACCACCAGTTTTTCAGCCTGATACGAATAGCCCGAGTTCGGATCATTCTGGCTGAAAATCTCACCGGAAAAAATAGAACCAGCTGCCTTTGTACTTGGTGTCGAAGACTTCCTTGCTTTCGACAGAAACGGAAAATGTATTCTTCTTAATATAGCCGAATTCATCATGCCTTTTAACGAGGGAATAGATCGAAGCGTTCCATTCCCGTTCCCTTTTCTTTTTCAAGCATTCGACTTTTTGTTCTTCCGTGAAAACGAAAAATGTCACCCAGGAACCGAGGCGTGCGATTGTCCAGAGAGGATCACTGTTAAATTGCTTGACTAACTCATCGAAAGCCGATTGGGGAAGATTTTGGCATGTTTCTGAAATGAATGCCGGCGCGAATGCTTCGAACTTCAGATAAAAATCGTAAACAATGTCTGGTCGAAAGATTTTGAAGCGTTTCGGGCCACAAAGAATTTTAGGAAATAGTTTTTTGTCTACATTATAGGACAGGATTTTATGTAGTTGTTTCAGGATGGCTGTAGATTTGTTGCGATGGGTACTAGATAAAAAATGGTCAGACGACAAAAGCGAACGACGTTCCTTTTCGAATTCGAAGATGATTTTCACACAGACCCGGTTTGTCCCGTAATGTGAGGTCATCACAATATTCAACGGACGGTTTCCGTATTTAGATTCTATCCAGTCCGCCAGTTCTTCCAGTAGCGGATTCATCTCGGCCTCTCCACGTTTGACCAACTTGGTCGCATCAAAGGCGAGGTTGTCCAGATAAAACATGGTCGTGTCCCGGAACTAATTACGTATTCGAGGTTGTCAAAGGAGTCTCGTTGATAGCTTAATTATCTTCCAAAATATCATGTCTGATTCCGAACTTCGATTTCAATCTTTCGAGTCAGGCACGTTCAAACCTTTGACGGATCAGAGTTAGTCTTAAAATTTATCAAGATGACAACAACAACCAGAACATCCTTCGTGATCTTGGTGCCTTGGTGGTTCAATCAAATCCGTGATTCCTCTGGCATTCAGATGAAGGCAGAGCACGGCCTGGCCTTCGATCATCGGTCGTTGAGCTTAATATGAATGATGCCTGATTCCTCGCAGTACAAGACTTCGACGATATATTGTCGTTCTGCGGAAGTCACCTTTCCAGCGAACATCTGGAACGGATTTTTAATCTGATGGTTGTCGAGCGGGATGGTTGTGAATGGGGAGATCATTCGATCTGCCTCTTCGGGATATCCTGCTGACAGGGGTTGTGTTATCGAACAACGCTCGTGGAGTGCCT
>JAGQQC010000170.1 GCA_020426395.1 Planctomycetaceae bacterium | reverse complement strand
TCTCCCCCGATGGAAATTTCGTCTACTGCGGCAATCGGCTGTACGACAGCATCGGGATCTTCAAAGTGGGCGAAGACGGCATGCTCAGTTATGTTGGTGAAGAATGGACTCGAGGCGATTACCCACGCAGCTTCAATTTCGACCCGACTGGGAATTTCCTCTACTGCTGTAATCAGCGAGCCGACAATCTGGCAATCTTCAAGGTCGACAAGGAAACTGGCAAACTCGACTTCACAGGCCAGTTTGCCCCCGTGGGGAACCCGTCGAACATCGTCTTTCTGGACTTGGCGAAATAAGCGAGCTTTCTCCTGATCTTGTCAGTCACCCACGAACCTGCCCGCTTCCTCCGTTGTCCACTTCTTCAGTGATTTCACTCTCTGGACCGGAGGACGGCATGTTTTATCGTATTGTGAATGATCAGATCCAGTTGCACCTCACCCACCCGCATCAAACGGAGGAACTGTTCGCGCTGACGGACCGGAATCGCGAATTCCTCAAGCAATGGCTTCCCTGGCTGGACAAGGTCCAAGGGCCGGAAGACAGTCGCCATTTTCTGAAAGAACAACTGCAGAAATATGCCGAGGGAACGTTACTTACCGTTCTCATTTACTATGAGGGTAAAATTGCCGGGGTCATGGGGTTTCATCAGATTGGGCAATCAAACAGAACTGCCGAAATCGGTTACTGGCTTGGGGAAGAATACAACGGTCGCGGCATCATCACGGCGTGTGTCCGCGAGTTAATTAAAATCGGTCAGGAATATTTGAAACTGCAGAAAATCATCATTCGCTGTGCAACAGATAATGCGAGAAGTCGGGCGGTCCCTTTGCGACTTGGCTTCGAACTCGAAGGTACCTTTCGCCGAGCCGAAAACCTCCATGGTCGCTGGATTGACATCAACGTTTTCGGATTACTGCTCGAAGAAAATTCACATGAACCATCTGACTGAACCTCTCTTCAGAATTTAAGTGAGGTCCCTCTGTTCCATCGCATTATCAACGAACACCTGCAACTGCATCTGCCTCACCCGGAACAAGCCGACGAACTCTTTGCGTTGGTGGACCGCAATCGTCATTTTTTGCGTCAATGGTTACCATGGATTGATGACACCCAAACACCAGACGATACCCGGCGCCATCTCAAAGAACGACTTCAAGCTTCCATTGGAGGTGATGAGATCCATTTGACAATCGTGATTGATGGCGCCATCGTCGGGCGGGCCGGATTGCAGCAAATCCATCCCACGAACCGAACTGCCAACATCGGTTACTGGCTCGGCGAAGAATTCACCGGACGTGGTATTATGTCAGAAACCGTCCGGGAACTCATTGAGATTGGGCGTCACTATTATTCGTTACAAAAGCTAACAATCCGCTGTGGCACAGAGAATGTGAAGAGTCGTGCCGTTCCCGAGCGGCTTGGTTTCCAGCACGAAGGGACTTTGCGCCGAAATGAAAATCTTTACGGTCGCTGGATCGACCACGAGGTATACAGCTTACTGCTGGAACCGAACAACTCTACTGAGTCCCATTAAAGAACTTTTGAAAGTTTAGTGTCGCCAGATAACTTGTCCGAACAACGACCGCTCGGGGCGGGAGGCGTAGATCACTTCCTGATGAGATTCGACATGGGACGGGTTGAGCAGGTTGGTGCCAATTAACGCAAATTCCCATTCTTCGTTCGGCCGATAACCGAGTCGCGCGGCCATTTCGATGTAACCCGACTGTGTGGTACTGAACGAGGGCAGGCTATCGATAAATCGAGTGCCGATACCCAATTCGACCTCGTCCGTGACATCGAAGTTATTTTGCAGGAAAACCATGGCATGGGGGGTCGCTCCCTCTTCCCACAGGAATTGAGTATCCACGTCGTCATCCGGATCGAGAACAATCTGCACGTAACTGAAGGAGCCGTACATCTCCCACCAGTCCGTCATTTGTACGGTACTACTGATCTCTGCCCCATAGGAGGCTCCAGAAGTATTATTCCCAGGGGTTTCCGTAATGTAGAGTGTGTTCGGGGCTTCAAACACATTCACCGGACCGGCATAAGCAATCAGGTCGCTGAAGTCATTATAGAAACCGGCCACATCCCAGGAGAACCCGTCGGTCGGTTGAGAGCGGTATCCCAATTCAAATGCAACCACATTCTCCGCCTGCAAATTTCGATTTCCTGTAAAGTTAAGTAATAGATTCGTGGTGTGATCATGAATCCCAATCCGGTGTATCATGTCGTCTTCATTACGTGATGGTGTGCGGACAGCTCTCGAAGCCGCCCCCCAGATTATCTCACGTTCATTCAACGTCCACAAGAAACGGGCGCTGGGCTGATTCTCGAAACCGGTGTAATCATTGTGCTCGACCTTCGTACCCAGCCAGACAGTGAAGACATCTTCGATAACATCAATCTCATCCTGGATGAAAATAGAGCCCAGGTTTCGAGTTTGCTTCGTTGTTTTCGCTCCAAATTGTCCATTCTGGAAAGTGAGATCGTCATTATAAGTTCGGAAACGAGCCCCCCAGGTGATGTGATTATCATCATTCCAACTACAGGTATTGGTCCATTCAACATCAAAGATATGCATGACCGTATCAAGAGCGCTGCTCGACCGGCTTTGGCCATCATAGTAAGCCTGTAATGTAGTCGTTGTGTCCTCATCGAAGACGTGCTTCCAGCGGGTTAAAAAGTTTCCACCGGCGAAATGGTAATCGTCGTACACATTGAAGTCATGCTGAGGAATAAACCACTCTGTCATCTGCATGCCGAAACCGGAATTTCCCTGATAATAATCTCCCTGGAACGTAACAAAATCTTCGCCAGCACCAAAGGCGTCCCAGTCTGCACGAAAACCGACTCGCTGTTGTCGCCAGTCATCTTGTCCTTCTTTCGGCCAGGGAACACCGTGACTGGATTCTGTGATATGTTGATTTTCGAAACGGTCACGTTCCGATTGCTTTCCGTAAATACGGTAATGGAAGTTATCCCCAATTTTGTTCCCATGGCGGATCGACGTGATCGCCTTATCTTCACCACCTGTTCCCGTCGAAATCATATCCCCCTGGGTCTCTTTCGCGTTTTTGGTAATGATGTTAATCACCCCGTTCACCGCGTTTGCTCCCCACAATGTTCCCCCCGGCCCACGCACAACTTCAATTCGCTCGATATCTTCAATCACGATATCCTGCGCATCCCAATTCAATGTACCGAAGATCGTGCCGTCAAAAATAGGGGTTTCCAATTTACGACCATCGAGCAACACCAACGTTTTATTCGAAATAAAACCAGAGACACCGCGAGAGCTGATTGCCCACTTACTGGCATTCACCTGGGCGACGTGAATACCGGGCGCCATACGCAAGATTTCGGGAATGGTGCGCGCCCCATTCTGGCGGATCATTTCCTGAGTGATCACAAAAACTGCCGCAGGTGATTTTCCTACCGTACTCTCTTTACGAGTCACCGTTGAGACTTCGACATCGAACGATTTCACCACAACATCCAAGCGTCCCAATTGTTCGATATCAAGGTCAAGTATGTCATCATCAGTCAGGCTGTCATCGTCGTCGAGATCATCTTCTGTATTAACTGAACTACCAATGGGAGGGGCAGCAGGATTTTGCGCACAGAGAAGTTCCTGACTGCACAAAATCACGAACGTACCGAGCACAGCAGGCAGCAGCCGGCTACGAAAGTTCTTCCAGACAGAAGAAAATAAGATGTTCACGATCCGAATCTCCATCATGGAGGCGAACAATCGATTGTCCAGCGACCCTGCTGAACTTGAGCGACAGAGAGGAACCCTGCTGAGAAAAAATAGATATGCAAATCGTTTTTCGTCCTCCACTTCAAAAAAGCAATGATTCATTTCATGTTCAGACCACCAATGAGGCTTTCCCCTGTGACGATCATCCCGCCTCGCACACCTGTGCCACCTGGCCGCATTACGCAGACAAACAGGAAGGCGACTGTTTTAGCTTTGAAGCCCTTTTCATAATGGCCCACATAGCCGCTTGCAGCAGGAAAGATTCGCCTGTACACTATTTTGTACCTGGATTAAATCCTCTGTTTTTGAGCGATGCCCCTCGATCATAATGTCTGGAGAACCAACAACGTTGACCCGCAGTAACCAACTTGACCTTGCACAGGAGACGCTACCGGCGATTCAACTCAGCCTGATTTCAGGCATTGGTTCGCGAACAGTGCAGACTTTGGTGAATCATTTCGGGAATCTCGCTGCGGTCTTTCGAGCAAGCCACGAGGAACTCGTCTCGCTCCCCGGTGTCGGTCCGAAACTGGCGCGTAAAATTCTGGAGAACCGCGATGGTTCAACCGCCCAGTCGGAATTGGAACGCTTACAACAGGCCGGCGTTCAATTCCTGTTGCGCGGAAGTGAAGAGTACCCGACCTTACTGGATGACATTCCGGACGCACCACAAATTCTCTATTACAAGGGAACGATTGAACCTGTCGACGGACTCGCTATTGCCATCGTAGGCTCCCGACGTTGTACGCCGTACGGTTTAGGTCAAGCTCACAAAATTGCCGGGGCTCTCGCTCGCGCTGGAGTGACGGTCGTTTCCGGGTTGGCCCGGGGTATCGATGCCGCCGCCCATCGAGGAGCCCTTGAAACGGGAGGCCGTACACTCGCCGTCTTTGCCACCGGCCTCGGGACAGTTTATCCCCCCGAACATAAAGACCTTGCCGAGCAGGTTTCTAAACAGGGAGCGCTCATCACCGAATCCTGTTTCGACCAACTCCCCATCGCGGGTCTCTTCCCGCAACGAAACCGAATTATCTCCGGCTTGAGCCTGGGAGTCATCCTGATTGAAGCCTCGCGAAAAAGTGGTGCACTCCACACCGCCCGACACGCGATGGAGCAGGGAAGGGAAGTCTTCTCCGTGCCCGGTCGCATCGATAGCATTGAAAGCCAAGGCTGCCTTGATCTGATCCGGGACGGCGCGACTCTTATCCGCGGCGTAGAAGACATTCTCGACGAACTCGGCCCCCTCACCAAACCCGTCCAGACAAAACACAAAGGGGAAGTCCGCCAACCGATCGAATTGAACCTCAACGATCAGGAAACGGAGATTCTCAACGCCCTCACATCCGATCCCAAACACATCGACGAAGTGTTGCGAACAGTCACTCTCGATTCCTCCCGCGTGCTCTCCACGTTAACCGTCCTCGAAATGAAAAACCTCGTAAGACGCCACCCGGGAAATTATTTGTCGAGACCGTAGGATGCCTTCCCAACGATTAGAAATTTCTGTCAGATTTCGTAAGACTAAAATTAGAAGGGATAAATCAATGACTCTTACAGAAGAGCAAAAAAAGATTATCTACGATGGGCTCATTTTTGCAGTCATGAACAATTCAGGGATAGGTTTTCATAACCAAGATCAAGGTCATGTGGCATATTCACCAGTCGGGAATACTGATGAGCATGCAAACCAGCACAAAGAACTTGGAGATTCACCAGAGGAGAATGCTTTGTATCAGCTTCTCATATCTTTGTGCGAAGAGCTCGGAGAATCAGCGAATCCACCTATTAAAACGTGGCAGAATTTTTGTGTTTTAGCGAACTTCCACAAGGAGAAAAATTAAATCGGTCAAATCATTCTAGCTATTTCGAAAGCTTTGTATTCGGTATCACAAAACTTACCCTTCTGCCGAATGCACCACTTGCACTTACGTCCAATTGTTGAAGAAAGTGAGGAGACTGTAGAGGAGAGCCTGAAGCGAACAAGTTCATTTCCATTATGTATTCCGCGAGTTCAGCTTGGCTTCCCTGCCAAATCTCCAGTTTTTTCTAATTTGGGAATCGATCTCATCATGACAGAAACCAATCTCCTTCAATATCACTAGGCAGAAGAGAAACTGCATGAACTGGATTGCTTCTTGTCGAAGTTCAGATGAAAACCCGACCATTTGCTCCTGAAGGCAATGTGCGTAATTATTACGGTTTTCAACCACGATGCTAACCATACGTCTAACGCTCTTCCAATTACCGAGGTACCACTCAAGTTGCTGGCGATGCTCATCACACATTTCGTTCAAACGTCGCCGGAGACTCGGCTCGTGAGAATATGCAAGTTTTTGATTTAACCATTCTCGGTGTAACTCTGGACATCCTAATAGAATATCGTCGACCTTATGTTTATGGTCACTAGATACCACAGACGCTTTCGGATTTAGAAATCTATGAATCCCCTCCAAACTTTGAGCCAACTCAATAAATTTTTGATCCGAAAAGGCTTGATCCCGAAGCGATCCTAAATACAACCAGATCGGCATTCCGCTGTTCACAGTTAGTTGCAACCATTTTGAAAAATGGCTCGTCGGACGCGCTTGGATATGAGGCCATTGAATTAACATTTTATGATCAGAAAACGCTTTCCCGTCAACAGGTATGTCCGCTATTCGAAAGATCCTGATTGTCTCAAGTGCGCTAGCTCCTTCCGGAAGATATCGGCCTCTGATATTGAACGCATAGGTTGTATTCTGTGTGGCAAAAGAAAAAAAATCGACAATGTTCCGGAGCCATTCGAAACAACCAAGATCATCAGCGGATTCAGATTTTGACAGTCGTAATGGTGCATAGTTAAAGTCCATCCTGATGCGTGCACTGTGACTAATTTCAGAATGACACTGATTACGTCGTGACTCAGGTAGTTTGTATTCGTATTCGACATATCCTTGGAATTCAGCCATTTCAATTATTTTAGTCGGCGTTGGCCTCTTGTAGTTAATCGTAACTTGATGGCTTTGCCAATCGTAATCACTGAAAAATGCTGTTTCTCCGTGCCATTGCTCCAAGCCATTTACACCGCAACTCACCTCATATAGTTCAATTTCTTCCTCTGAATCGAAATGATGGCCGGCGATCACAATATGCACAAAGTACTTTGCCTTTCCCTCACTGTGAGACGTTGTAGGCTGCATAGATACCCAAAAACATCTTAGTAGTGTGTAGTTTTCACCTTCGTCTGAAGCACCACATATAACTGCATATCTGTTTTGACCCTCTCCGAAGTCAAACTCAATTTCACCTCTAATTTCCAAATAAAACTCTGTCGATTCTTTTCCGTAAAGTCGGCCTCGAAATATGCAGTCCGGTCGCTCGGGAAACCACCACTCTCCTTCAACGTTAATTTCTTCGTACACACTCTCATGTCTCATTGGATGGGCCATCGATTGTCCTTCATTTTAAGTTATCCGAAAACAGTTAAATCACTACTCGTTAGACAAGAACTTACATCACCACTTTTTTATCAAGAAACAAAAGTTTCTAACGTATCCATCGATCACGAAAATATCTATTTACTACAAGTTTACCCTTAAATTGGAATTAATGATTTAGATACTACTGACACTCCCCAGCGCATTTGGTTCAATACAGTTAACCAACTCACGAGTCTCCCACCAAGGGTCCTCCCACCATGTTCCGACGCGACTTTCTGAAAGCGGCCACGCTTACTTCTGCCGGGTTGATGATTCCGACTTCCTTCAGCCAGTTGGCGACCGCGGAGGAGACGAAGCCTCTGTTTCGATTTGTGCATCTGACCGACATCCATGTGCAACCCGAACGGGGGGGCAGTGCGGGAATGACGAAATGTTTGCAGGCAGTGGAAGCACTCGATCCGAAACCCGACTTCATACTGACCGGAGGAGACCTGATCTACGATGCGGGGGGCCCTGAATACAACCGTGGCAATCAACTCTTCCAGTTGTACAAACACATTATCGCCGACCATACCGGGGTGCCCGTCTATCATTGTGTCGGCAATCACGATGTCTTCGGCTGGTCGCGTAAGGCCGAACTTGATACAAAAAACCCGCTCTTCGGCAAAGGGTTGATGCAGGACCATCTGGAGTTGGAGAAAACCTATTATGCCTTTGACCATAATGGGTGGCGGTTTTATGTCTTAGACAGCATCCAGCCCACTGTTGAAAAGCGTTATAAGTACACCGCCGGTCTCGATGAAGAACAACTTGCCTGGTTACAGGCCGATCTTGCCGCGAAACCAGCAGAAACTCCCGCTGTCGTCGTCACGCAGTTTCCAATCCTGACAGTCACCAGCTTGCGAAAGCAGCCGGAAAAACTGGGGGAAGATTTTTATGTCGCCGGTGGACCGGGAATGTTTTCCAACAGTCTGGAGATGGGCCAACTTCTCCATAAGCACAACGTCCGACTCGCCCTCTCGGGTCATTTGCATGAGATTGACCGCATCGAACGAGGGAACGTCACCTACATCTGCGACGGCGCCGTTTGCGGCGGCTGGTGGTATGGCCCGAACATAGACAGTGGTTTTGAGGTGCAGGAAGGTTTCGGTGTGATTGATGTTCACAGCGACGGCACCTTCGACCATCACTATGTCGATTACGGATGGGAAGCGGTAAAAACCTCCAAGGGTTAATCAATTCATCCCACAATGGGGTTCATTTTCCGAGACTCTTTTTACGGCTCATCAGAACTGACCCCCAGCAAGTGCAGCCGAAGTTCATTCAGAATCGCTTTGCCGATTCGCCCTTTGTGGATACCGGGATCTCCTCCCAGCTTCAATTTCCGCTCCACGACGGTGTCTCGGGCTATGAGGGCGATCGTAACTTCCGGGATTAACTCGTTCTGATCACCCCCGTTTCGATCCCAGTCTGAAATCATCAACAGATAATCGGTTTTCAATAAGTCTCGCGTTATTTGCGCTAGCTCGATCAGTGAGGTCTGCTGAGATATCGAACTCGTCCCTAACCTTTCGAGACTTTGAATCGCGCGAGCGAAATCGGGGTAGATTAAACCTCCGGCAAAACAGGACGACGATTCTGGATACTCGTGAATTCGATTGGCAAGTGAGCCCCCCGTTCCCAGTTCCAGTGTGGCTAACGTCTCCTCACGCCGGTTCAGCAAATCAACCACGATATGCTCAAGCTCCTGATCCTCCTCCCCAAAGACCAGGTGCCCCAATTGCGTGGTGATCAATTCTTT